>JBARWW010000017.1:0-25869 GCA_049647005.1 Acidaminobacteraceae bacterium
CCTACATTTACAACATCTCCGATTTTATAATTTATAGTATCTAAAAGACGAGGAGTTGTAGTTGTAATCGAATAAGTTTCACCTATTGGTTCAACAAAATAAAGACTTGGTAAATCATCTTTTTTACTTAAGATAAAATATAATGCAAGTGCGAGTATCAATATGATTGGTATTATTATTTTTTTACGACTATTCATTGCTTGCTCCTTTTAAAAATAGATTTAGTATTTGCTCGAACTCGTATTTAAATCTCTCTTCAAATTCTTCTTCATCACTAATAAAATTTAAATCGAAAATCATAAAATTGACCATTCCAATAAATGAACGTAGTAAAAGTCGATTATCAAATTCTTTTTTTAGTATATTATTATCCTTAAGATTTTGAACAAAGAAACTAGCTTTTTTAAATACATCATTAATAATTGTCTGAACTTCCAAAGCAATATTGTCCTCAAGCTCATTCATTTCAAACAGTACAATTTTTATATATCCTAGATTATTGTTGATCTTTGAAGCCTTTCCAAGAAGAAGTGCTTTTATATCACCTAGATTGTGAGGCGATATATTTGAAGCAATTAACTCATCAAAAAAAGAGTTGAGTAAATTTGGTAGATAATTACTTAAAATTTCTTTTATAACTTCATGCAATAAGTTCTGTTTGCTTACAAATTTCTTGAAAATTAAGGCTTCTGAAACATTAGCTAATGATGCAATAGATTTTGTTGATGTATGCTTGTAGCTTTTTTTTGCAAATAAATAGATAGATGCATCTATTATTCGTTTTCTTGAGTCACTACTTAAGTTAATCTTGTGTAGGTATTCAAAATTTTTATATAACATAAAATTCTCCTTAATTTAGAGTGGTGAGTGTTTACTCACTCACGAATGTGTTAAGTTTACTCCTAAGTAATTAATATGTCAATTATAAATTCACATATTGTTTATAAAGCATACATTATAGATAGCAAGATATATGCAAACTCGTGGATATACAGTTATTAAAAATAATGAAGCAAAAATAATGAAAATAAAAATCCATTTCTAGTATCAGTGACGGCTATAAAGGAAAAATTGAATGAGTTGACAAATATTTACTTTATGGCTTATAATTTGGGTGGATGTAAGGCGGAAGCGTTAAGAATAAAATCAAAATAAAAGTAAACAAATATAGGGATTTAATATGCAATAGAAAGGAATGAGTTAAAATCGAAAAAATAGTTTTCCAGAATGTTTATAAAGAGTTTAAGTCAGTAAAAGCACTTAATGGTATAAATATTGTGATTGAAAAAGGCGAAATATATGGATTACTAGGTCATAATGGCGCAGGTAAAACTACAACTTTAAGATTAATGCTTGGTCTTTTGGAGGCTACTTCAGGAGAAATTTCTGTGTTTGGTATGAATCCGATTGAAAATAGCAAAGAAATAAAATCAAGGTGTGGTGTATTATCAGAAAATATTGGACTTTATGAACCGCTAACAGTTTATGAAAATCTAAAATACTATGCACAAATATATAATATTGATAAAAGTGAGTACGATAGTCGCATAGATGAATTTCTAGAAAAATTTGAGATATTGGATAAAAAACATATGCCAATCAAGGGCTTTTCAACAGGTATGAAGAAAAAAGTTGCTCTAATACGAGCAATGTTACATAGACCAGAAATTGTTTTGCTAGATGAACCTACAAGTGGGCTCGATCCAGTAAGTATAGTTAAACTTCGAGAGTTAATGATTGATATGTCTAAAAAATTTAAGACAACATTTATCATTACAACACATAATCTTGATGAAGTAGCGAGGACCTGTGACAAAATATCAATATTGAAGCAAGGCAAAGATATTGTAACTAAATCCATAAATGAATTAGTCACTCAAAGTCAGTCAAATGTAGTTATAAAGTCAACATCACCAGACCTGCTAGAATTATATATGCAAGTTGAGAACGAATCACATGAATGAAGTAAAAGCTATTACAATTAAGTTATATTATGAGTCGCTAGATCAAAAGAAAACTACGTTAATATTTATTATAATATTTGGAGTTCTCATCGCAGCTTTGGTATCTGTATTTATACCATATACTTCTGAGAAGATTCAAATCATAATAGTAGCCATGCTGAGTGTAGTTATATTAAAGCAGTGGTCAGCCGAAAGCTTTGCGGCTGAAAAAGAAAATAATACTTTTGAATCCATATTAAGTACCGGTATTAATCTGAAAAAATTATATTGGAGCCAAGTCTTTTTCAATTTGTTTTTAGTTTTATTTATGGAGTCTATCTTGATTGTATTATTTAAAATAATGAATATGATCTTAAAAGTTCAATTGACAATTAGCTATGGCGAGTTTTTATTAATGATTCTAATTCTTTTGCAATTACAGATATTTATGGCAACTATAGCAACTTTTATATCATTAACTTCAAGAGACGTTAGAAGCTCTGCAAGTAAAAGCGCTAAGTATCTTTATATAATAATGTTATTTATATCTATAACTGTAACACTAAAGATAAATAATACACCATATCTCCTATATATATATGAGTTTTTACTTCTTCTTATGGCTATTACAAATATTATTGTTATAAAGTATAAAAACTACAAATTAGGAAAAATTCAATATGAAGATATATTAAATTAAAATTTAAAGAGGTGTGATGATGAAAGAATCCATGATTGTATTTAAGCATGAAGCTAGATATTCGGTTTCGGGTGAAAAAGTATATAAAACTTTTGAATCCATACTTTCAACACCTATTTCAATTAAGGCCCTACTTTATGGAAAATTGATTTTGCCAGTTTTTATATCAATGCTTATGTTTACCTTATCAACACTAATAGTGCTGATAGCTGAGTTTTTAGTTATTAAATATAAATTTGTAGAATTAGATTTTCTGTTTTTTACTTTAGATGAGCTTATTATTATTTTTGCCAATGGTTTCTTAGTTGTAACATTTATAGTTTTTATTACTTCCATCTCAACTATGATGATGAAAGTAGCAAGAAATGGATTATTTGTAACTTCAATAATAACATTTCTAATTGGAATACCTTATTCTATAATACTTTATAGATTAAATAATAAACTATTGTTTTCTTTAATATTACTAGCAATACTTTTGATAATTAATAGCATTTGCTATTTTTATTTGCTTAAAAAAGTTAACGTTCGAAATTTATTTTCAAGAGCGCTTTAAATTCATATATTGTTTACAAAGCATACACGATATATACACATGATAGCGCTATAATAAAGTTGTCTTAAAGAAAAGACACTCTCCCAATTTTAAAAATATACAAAAGCAAATTACGAAAACATAGGGAAATTAGTCCCTAGTCCCCAAAAAAATTATTTTACGAAATTTTACGTATTAGTAAAATTAGAAGAAACCTGTGGCCCTACTCACAGGTTTTTTCATGTCCAAAAAATGGAGGCCAAAAGGTGGGGGCGTTGTTATGAAAAAGGAAATAATTATACCTGACAAGAAAATTATAGCTGTAGAAGAAATGAAAAAATTGGGTTTTAGCTACTATAAAATAAATAAGCTGATTAATGAAGGACATATCATAAGATTAAATAATAGATATATCGAAAATCTACTTTACGAAGGAATGGATACAGATTGGATTTATGTACATGCTTACGTACCGAATGGGGTAGTATGTTTGATGAGTGCAGCAGTACTTTATAATTTAACAACATATCGTCCTGATGCAATAGATGTAGCAATAGAAAAGAGTAAAAAAGTAGTTACATTACCAGATTGGTGAGATATGCAAAACAATTGAAGTGCGATAAGATACTAAGCACTTATCTGGAGGTACTTTTATGATGAAAGCAGAATCAATAAAAGCAAGATTAAAAATCAAGCAAAAAAACATAATAGAATACTCCAAAATGATTTAGTAATATATGGATTGGAACGTACTCTATACAGTCTATCTATTTCGAAATATATGGATAAATTCACACTTAAAGGTGGAATGTTTCTTTATGGATTATTTGAGGGTAATTTTGCTAGAGCAACAATGGAAATGAACTGCGCCAAGCATTGATTGAGACATTTAAACGTAGAAAAACAACATTTGATGATATTGTAGCTTTTGAAGAAGAGTATGTAAAAGACTCGCAAAGAAATAAACGCTGGAATTCGTTTGTAAAAAAGAAGAAAGTGATGATAAAGGTAGACTTATCGGAAGCAATATATGTAATTCAAAATTTATTAAAACCAATTGTAGATTCAATAAAAACCGGTGATGAGTTTGATGAAATTTGGCAACTTGATCCTGGTAAATGGATGAGTTAAATGAATATTTTTATTGATACTATGACTCCAAATACACAATCAATCATTTGTTAAAGCAAAATAGTAATCTAATATTTACTATTGAAAACTTTAAAAACCTTGAAATTACAGAAGAAATAGAATCATTGCTTGATGTAACACATCGGAAGAAAATTGATTTATCTGATGCTATTTATGTGATAAATGTAAATGGTTATATTGGAGATAGTACTTTTAATGAAATAAAATATGCTAAAAGCAAAGGTAAAGAAGTTATTTATTCAAAATAGAAATTAACTAGTTTACTAAAATATGGCGAATCTTAATATAAGTAACTCATCCCGACAAATTCTGATTTGTCGGGCTAGTTAATCTGCATATCAATTAACTATTCTGCATATTATGTGGTATAATATATGCAGAATATAGAAATGAGGTGCAGAATGAGAGAGTTTAATTACACCTATATTGATGAGCAATTGTTTGATAAGGAAATAATTAGTTTGCTTACAGAATTGCATGAGTACCGTGGTAAGCAAGAACTATATATGGAATCGCATCCTGATGTTTTAGAAGCAATGGTCAGGGTTGCAAAGATTCAGAGTACTGGCGCATCAAATAGAATTGAAGGAATTTATACGAGTGATAAAAGGTTAGATGAATTAGTAGAAGAGAAAACCGAACCTAAAAATAGAAATGAAGAAGAAATTGCTGGATATAGAGAAGTTCTAAACATGATCCATGAAAACTATGATTATATTGTTCCAAGATCAAATATAATTTTACAGTTACATCGAGATTTATATATGTACAATTCTGGAGGTGCCGGAGGTAACTTTAAGAACGCAGACAATATTATAGAAGAAAAAAATGAGTTTGGTGAAAAGAAAGTTCGATTTGTACCAGTAGCAGCTTACTTAACGAAAGATACAATGGAGTTAATGTGTAATCAATTTGTTGAGACGATGAATAAAGAAAGTGTTGATCCATTGATATTGATTCCTGTATTTATTCTTGATTTTTTATGTGTTCATCCTTTTAACGATGGAAATGGCAGAATGAGTAGGTTATTAACATTGCTTCTTTTATATCAAAACATGTATATTGTAGGAAAATACATTAGTATAGAAATGTTAATTGAAAAGACAAAATATAGTTACTATGAAACATTACAGTTGAGTTCAGCTAGGTGGCATGAAAATTCAAATGACTATAAACCTTTTGTAAAGTACTATCTTGGAGTATTGCTAGCTGCTTATAGAGAATTTTCTTCTAGAGTAGAAACTCTGAGAAACCAAGGATTAACTAAGTCTGAAAGAGTGAAACATGTTTTTCAGACAAAAATAGGAAAAATCAGTAAGTCTGATATTTCTAAGTTATGCCCTGATATCAGTGTGACGACAATTGAAAAGGCATTATCTGAATTACTTAAAGAAAGTTATATTACTAAAGTCGGTGGTGGTAGAAGTACTGCTTATATAAAAAAGGATACTTTATAAACTGCATATACAAACTGTTTTATATGCAGTTTAAAACAAAGTAATGCAGTTTAGATATGTTTATTTTTTTAAGAAGTAATGATGGCTACACTCCATATTAAGGAGTGTGAAATTATGAATAATCAAATTTATAACATCTTGAATGATATGTCTGTGTATTTGAGTATGACACAGATGAAGCATCTGCAAAGAGTTCTAATTGAAAGGATAGAAGAAATCTATCAAGTTTCTTTTCATGGTTAGAAGAAGAGGATTATATCTTAAAGAATCCTGTTCGAAGAATACATAAAATCCGAATTGCTTCTACAATAAAAAAAGATAACTGATGAAAACATTGAAATCATTAGAGTTGGTTGCAAAACTCTTCGTGATTTAGCAATGGTTAATCTGTTATATATAACAGGGATGAGAGTTGGAGAACTTGTAAATCTAAATATTGATGATGTAGATTTTCAAGAACGAATATGTATTGTATTTGGCAAGGGAGCAAAAGAAAGACGAGTTTATTTTGATGCAGCAACTAAGATACATCTTCAGAACTATATAACTTCACGTATTGATAAGAATGATGCGCTATTTGTCTCGTTACTCAAACCACATAGAAGAATTAAAATTAATGGTGTAGAGATTCGTATCAGAGAATTTGGAATAAATTTGGGAATTAATGAAGTATATACCCATAAATTCAGAAGAACAATGGCAACGAGAGCGATATATAAAGGTATGCCAATTGAGCAGGTTTAAAAGTTGTTAGGTCATAAACAGATTGATACTACAATGCGGTATGCAATAGTGAATCAAACCAACGTAGGAATTTCCTATAAAAAGTATATTGGTTCATGATTCTCATAGCATTATTCTGATTTATAGGGTAATGCATTAGCATGTGATTAAATATTGCAATTGATTATATAGTAGTATAGCGATATAATATGACTATAAAAAGAAGATGTGAGTTATGGAAGCAAACATTAGACCATCAGCAGATTTAAGAAATCATTATAATGAAATATCCAAGCAATGTCACGAAACCAGAAAACCAGTTATTATTACTAAGAACGGAAGAGGTGACACTGTTGTAATTGGTCTCCAGGATTATAGACAATTAACTGCTGAGCTAGAATTATTACGTACATTAGCCGAAGCACATGATGATGTTGAAGAAGGGAGAATAGCTCCTATTAAAGAAACTTTTGATGAGATTAGGAAAGCTTTATTAAGTCGGGAGGAATAAAATGTATCAAATAATCCGTACTGAAAAAGCAGATAATCAATTAAGGGATTTATTATACTATATTGCTGATGATATAGAAATAGCCTTAAATTATCTTGATAAACTCGAAAAAAAAGTTGTTTAATATAGAAGCATTAAGATAAAAAAACCAACTAAAAAAACGGATAGATATCGACGGAAGTTACTTTTTCATTCAAGCCTTTTCTAATAAGTACATTTTTCATAAAATCGTCTACTTATATTTATAGTATTTATATCAATATATATATTAAGAGTTATCATCATTATATTTCTCAAAATACTGTTCGAATCTTTTGAAAGGTAATGCTTTTGAGTAGTAGAAACCTTGACATATATGACAACCTAAAGACTGAAGTATATTTTTTTGCACTTTAGTTTCTACTCCTTCTGCTATAATTTTCATATTTACATCATTTGCTAAAGAGATAATTGCCTTTACAATTTTCTTCTCATAACTATTCTCCTCTAGTTTCATTATAAAACTCTTATCTATTTTCAAAGTAGATATTCTAAGTTTAGATAGATAACTAAGTGATGAATAACCTGTTCCAAAATCATCAAGAGATACTCCTACTCCAATTTTTCCAAGTTTATTTATAAGTTCTTTTGCTTCTTCAAAGTTCTCTATTGCAATTGTTTCTGTAATTTCAATTTCTAACTGATCTTTTTCTATATTGGATTTTTCAAAGCACTCCATTATTATTGTAAGTATTTGTTCGTTAAACTGTTGAGCAGATACATTGCAACTTACTGATAAGTTTACTCCCCTGTCATTCCAATCACTAATAAATTTTATAGTTTCTCTTAGTACAAATTGATCTATTTTAACTATGAATCCATTAGATTCGGCAACAGCTATAAAAATATCTGGGCTTACCATTACACCATCACTAAACCATCTTACTAAAGCTTCTGCACCAATGATTTTATTAGTCGACATATCAATCTTAGGCTGGTAATAAACATCTAATTCATTTTCATCTAATGCATGATTAAGCTTCTGCTCAAGTTCAATTTTATAAGCAGCATCTTTCCCTATATCTTCGTTATAAAATCGGACCATATTCTTTCCGGATTTTTTTGCATGATACATTGCAATATCAGAATTTTTAAGCAAATCTTCTATAACGTTTCCATCTGCTGGATAAAATGATATACCAGCACTTGCAGAAAGCTTATATTCTTTATCAAACAATGTAATTGGTTTTCTTATTTCCTCAATTACATTTATAAACTCTGGAAAAATATATTCTTCAAGTTCATAATTTACTGTTATAATTATAAACTCATCACCACCCCATCTAAATATACTTACATTTTCATTTTCAAACGATTTGAGTCTTTTAGATATGGTAATAAGGACCTTATCTCCAATAGAATGTCCCAAAACATCATTTATGATTTTAAAATTATCTAAATCCAAAAATGTAACGGAAAACGTATGGTTTGATTTGATAGCTTCGTTCATTTTTTCTTTAAGTGCTCTTCTATTTGGCAGTCCCGTAAGTATATCTTTATATATCATATCTTTTATTTTATCTGATAGCATAATATTTTTGTATACATTGCTAACTATAAGCGTTATCACCAAGATCAATATGAACAAACTTATAACTTTAAAATACTTAACTTTTATTTTATACCCATAAGCACTCGGCACATTGCTCTTAGTATGAGCATCTATAGTCCAAATTTCATTTAAAACTTTAATTTCAGCGCTAAACTCAGGTTCTTTATTATATATATCACCATAAAACTGACTTCCATTGTTATCCTTTAAAGAAAAACTTAATTCTGAGTACTCTTTTATCATATTACTACGAGATATTACATCATCAATATCAACAACTATATTTACAAGTCCCCAGTATTCACCATCCGCGAATATCGGATCTCGTACAATTAGCCCAAGTCCACCTTGTCTTAATTCATAGGGGCCACTCATAACGATGGTATTGCTACTAATTATCTTATTAAGATCGGCTTGTATATTAGGCCTCATGTCTTTATTTAAATCATGACCAATAGTAATTTCATTTCCTTCGAGGGGATATACAAATGTTTGTATATTTCCTGGTGCAATAGAGAAGTTTCTAATTGAATATGTTGAATTTTGTGTTTTATCAGCATACTGATTAAAAGAAACTTCATCTACACCATCTAATAATTGAGAATATACAAATCCTCTAAGACCATATATAAATGTAGTTGTTTGATTTAAAGATAACTCAAAATCTGAAACCGAATCATTAAATTCATGTTCCAGAATTTTATGTTCATTTACTTTTAAATTTTCTTCATAAAGCGAAACAACATATGTCCACGTGCTCATAACAATAATCAAAGCTAGTACAATTGAAAACATCTCTTTTTTGTGTTTTAATATATTCAAATTAATTGTATCTCCTTTTAGTTATAATAATATTCATATAATGTATATACCCATTATAATTCTCTTAAATTAAATTCCACTTCAACTTTAAGATTTGCTGGGGACTAATTACTATAGAATAATTCTTCAAGAAAACGATCGGTATTTAGACAATTCATTTTACAACAATCAACAAATGAATATGCAGATATTTTTCTTTTAACAATTATAGTTTCCTTGTATGTAGTTTATAGGAATGTAATACAAGGGGTTTTTAATATCACGGAAGAGAATACTTTAAAGAGTAAGTTCATTTCTTTTATACTTGTATTAGTTTTGTATGTCGGTTTTGTTTTAGTGTTTAGATTTATTACAGGGATTCTGGAGTATTAAAAATTGAGTGTAGCTCTTAGTTTAGTTATTATTGTAAGATTGAGCATCAAGTTTCTTGCTAGAACCTCTGATAAAATTGCTAATCGAGATATTGAAGAATAATGGGCATCCACACAAATTTAAAGTTTCACATGTAAAGGTATCTAGAACTAATAATTCTGGTACTTTTGTGATTCTCAGACAGATTCTGATAGGTAGGAGATCGATATGGAAAAAAAATTTAACGAATGCTTTAATAGTGAAGGATGTAAAGTCACTATTTTAGATGAATCACATGTTTTTGATATTCAAAACTTGTGTGAGAGATGTAAAGAGTATTTTATTCTAGACCAAGGAACTGGTCCTGGCATTAATGTAGGGAAAGAAATATTAGAAGCATTACCACCACAACTAAGCAAAAGTGAAAAATACGTTCTAGGCATATATAATATTGAGAACCAAATTATAGCAATAGTTGATCTCTTAAAAAATTATCCTACTATGAATGAATGGGTGTTGGGATTGATGTTAATTGACCCAGAAGAAAGAGGCTTAGGTTTAGGAAAGGTTATTCATGAAAGTTTAGTAAATTGGATTAAATATCAAAACGGAGAAAAAATCAGAATAGGAATACTAGATAACAATCATAGAGCCATTAAATTTTGGAGCAAGATTGGATATGTTTTAGTAAAAAAATCTGAACTTGAAAGAGATGGAAAAGAAAACAGGTATATCTTTAATATGGATTATTACCTTTAAATTGTACTTAAAGTTATAGATTAGGGTACCTTTTATGATTAGCAGTTTAATTCTGATTTACAGGGATAATTTCATATTTGAATAATGTTCTATTTTGAGTTATATAGTAAAATTATAGAAGAGATAATTTTATAAACGAATGACTCGTATATAAATAAGTTCTAGGAAATTTTAGCTCAATATTGGAGGTTACAATGAAAGTGTTTTTACAAAAACTTCATATGCGTATTTTATATGTTCTAAAATACAGAAAAAAATTTCAAAATAAGGACGGAACTGGACCGATGGCTATATATATAGATACTCGCTCGAAAAGAAAGAGAAAACAGGATGAAGATATATCATTGTATTACGGTGTTGTTAAAAATGACATCAGGAATAAAAGCAATACTTTTATTGCTTATGCAATATATTTAAGAGATAGGGGAATGTTGGTTCAATAACGCCAGAACTACCTATAACACTAACACAACCTCATATTACACCATATCTACGCAATGATTAACTATTATAATAAAACATTTCTAATCATCCCTACAAATCTAAATTTATATGTAAACATTCTAACTACCTTTATCAATTAAAGGTAGTTTTTTGATTGCGAGGCATGTTGCCAAGCTAGTGACTTGCAAGAAAGTCACACCGCCTAACCAATGGGAAGGAAAGCTGTAACCTGACTTCAGAACGTAAGACAGATTCTAAAACTATAAGTGATCATGTACCGGGGACGGGTGAGAAATTCTAGTTATCTAAAATTGATGGAAATATAAAAATCAACTCTTTGAGTTGATTTTTTTTGTGAGGAGATGGGAACTTGAGGAATAAGAAAATATATTTTGTTATGCTTTTAGTGTTTGCTCTGTTGTCAATTAGTGTGTTTGCAGATGATAATGCAGACACTGGAGATGGCGATACAACAAATCAAAAAAATTAATGAACGGGGATTTTATAGAAATGGGGAAGGGTTATCTAATATTGTCCTTAATCAAAATGTGATTACAGATACTCCGCCACCAATTCCAATAACTAATGGTGGAAATATAAATGTAGTTAAATCATATTTTGGAGATACAGAAACTCTGAAGTTTTTACTTGATGCTTTTGCAGACCAATTAGGAACGTCTAAAGAAGGGTTAGTAGAGAATATAAATTTCACAATAGATGGAGAGACTAAAAAAGTCTCACATAATGAAATCCTTCCAATAAAATCAAATGGGAAATACACTAATAAAGTGTCATGGCTTGTTATTTATGAACTAGTAATTATATCTTATTTAAAGCCTTATGCCAGCGAAAATCGAATGGTATTGGAATGAGAATGCTTAAAGCTGATGGTACACGTGTTATAGAGAATAATACAACTTATGACTATACCTACAGAGTTAATACTGATGTAATTACTTCTGCAAAACTTGAAAGTGGTGGGAGAAGTACCAGCTTTATTGTTAAAATAGAAGACTTATCAGAAAATGGGCCACCAGATCCAAAAGCTAACGATCTGTTAAATGATTTTAATATACCTGATGTACCTGTAGAAGCTGATAAACAAACAGCTACATGGGGGATCTATACTGGAGCTGTTTGGAGTCCTGATTATGTATGGCATGAAAATTGGGTTTGGGTATCAGATTGGCAAAAAGAATATTATAAAAAATATCATTCGTCAGGGTGTCGCGATACCGATGGGGACGGCAAAAAAGATTCGTGTCCTGGTCATAGAAGAAGTAGGATGGTAGATCGTGGAAGTTGGGTTGACCAAGGTTGTTGGCTTGATTATGGAGAGTGGACCTATACTTATGAAACTTACTTTGCAACTGTAAATGCTGATTTTACTATATTGCCAGACAATCATAATCCAACATTTAAAGAGCTTTCAGGTGAATATACAATTGGAAGTGGTTATGGAATTGATGTGGAAGTATCGGCAGGTATAGGTAGCAATGCACCAAGTAGTCATTATGTTACTGCTCAGAATATCATCACATATTTTCCAGAGTTTGATTACCAAACATATTGGCGACTCTTAGAAAAAACTGGGTTTACAACATTTGAATTTAAAGAAAATAAATACTCAACATTTAATAGTAGAACTCATTTTACACCACTTGCATATCCAGATGGTAGGTATGAAGTCTATGTTAATGTAATAGATTGTTATACACCAGATAGTATGTTAAGGGTTAATTTAAGTGGTGATATAACCATTGATGGTACAGTGTTTGATGACTGGTTTGTATCGCCAGTAGGTAATTAAACTTAATGTAACGATTAATATTTGCAATGTAACGTTAGTAGTGTTATATTTAAAATGTAAATCGTTATATTAGGAGGTGAATTCAGTGGCAATGATAATAGAACCTTATTTGAAAGAGAATGTTGATGATAACGTTACAATAAGACCTTGGCATAAAAAGAATACATTTCCAGTTTTCTTGAGAAGTAATTATAATTTTTATGAGATGACGATTCTTGGCATATTATGTGTTTTGGTAGAAATAACTGATGAGACACCTGGTGTTGATACGCTTCAAAAGCACATTAAGAGAATTGAAGCTTTAACAGATTATCAAATTGTAATCTTATACAAAGAGATTTCAAGGTACAGAAGAAAAACTCTTATTGAAAATAAAATTCCATTTGTGATTGAAGACGGACAGATGTATTTACCATTTGTGGGACTTGACTTGAAGAAGGCACCTACAAATATTGAAAAAGAAGTGAAACATTTTTCTAGCTCTGCACAGCTTGCGTATCTGTATTTCTTATATCATAAAGATGAGATTGTGAATATGACGGAATTTGCTAAGAACATGGGATTTACCAATATGAAAGCTTCTAGGGCTTTAAATGATCTTTATTATGCAAATTTAATCACTTATGAAATGGGTGGTAAAACAGGGCGTAGTAAAAAATATAAGAGAATTCCAGACACTGACTATTTTCTTAAGGGAAGTTTTTATATAAAAACTCCAGTAAAAAATATTGTTTATACAAAGATTAAACCACTTGGGTCTTTGACTGCTGGACTTGATGCTTTATCAAAGTTATCAATGATTAATTCACCAGGTTATCCGGTAGTGGCAATAAGTCGAAATCAATTTAACAATCAAAAGATTGATATTATAAAGAATAAGGATCTAATAAAAGACACACAACTGGTAGAACTACAAATCTGGGACTATGATCCTAAATATTTTTCAGATAATAATCATGTGGATATACTATCCCTATATGCTTCTTTAAAAGAAGAAAATGATGAAAGGATTGAGCAAGCATTAGAAGATGTATTGCGAGGTGAATCATGGTACACGGACTAGAAAAATTTAAAAAGTATTTTGCAGATCATACAAATCAATATGTTTTTATTGGTGGTACGGCTTGTGATATTCTTATGGATTAATTAGGAGCACCGTTTAGAACAACTAAAGATTTGGATATAGTACTCATAATTGAAGCACTGGACGCATCCTTTGGGGAGACATTTTGGAAGTTCATTGAAGATGGTGGTTATAAACATCGTGAGAAGGGAACAGGAAAGAATCAATTCTATCGTTTTAATGACCCGAGTGATCCATCTTTTCCTAAAATGATCGAACTTTTTAGTAAGGAACCTAATAACTTTGAATTGAAGTTTGATGCTGGCGTAACACCAATTCATATTGATGAAAGCATTGTCAGTCTCTCTGCGATATTATTAAATGATGTCTATTATGATTCATTAGTAGAGGGAAGACGTACGGTTGATGATTATTCTATTATAGAGATTGAGACAGTAATTCTCTTTAAAATTAAGGCATGGCTAGACATGCAAGAAAGAAAAGCAGCTGGAGAACAGGTAGATTCTAAAAATATTAAAAAGCATAAGAATGATATATTTAGATTGCTTGCAAATGTGACGCCTTCGAGTAAAGTTGATACATCGGACGAAATTCAAAAGGATATTAGTCAGTTTATGGAACTAATAAGAGAAGATAAACCAGATTTGAAGAATTTAGGTATAAGAGGCACAAGCTTCGATGAATTAATAGAGATTCTAAGTAGTATCTTTTTACAAAGATAAGAAGCTTGATTGGAAATATAATGAGCTAAGGCACTTCAACTTGAGGTGTCTTTTTCTATGTTTAAAAGGAGGGATCATATGACACTAAGTGCACTTACAGTAGCAAAAATTGCAGCAACTGTAGGAAAAAATGCAACTGATGAAAATGGAAGGTGGATAATACTTATAGGCGTACTGACACCACTTGTTTTAATAACGCTGATTTTATCATCACCATTTGCTATTTTCTTTTCCTTCTTTTAATGGTGATAACGGAAGTGAATCTGTTCAAAATATTATGACTGAATTTGAAGAAGAGTTTAGAAGAAAAGTCATTATGAGTTAGATATATTTGGACATATAGAAGGAACTGAGGATATAGTTGTAATTGAAAACCAGTTAGAGAGTAGTGATCATAAACACTTAGGTCAACTACTTACATATGCCTCTGGACTTGACGCAGCTGTATGTGTTTGGGTAACACCATATATCAATGATGAACATAAACAAGCCATAGAGTGGCTAAATACTATAAGCGAAGATAAAAAGTCCTTTTTCTTAGTGAGACCAGAGCTTATAAGGATAGACGATTCAAAACCTGCGGTAAGATTTTACCTAGAAGCAGGTCCTAGTAGTTTTGCTAGAACTATAAGAACTATAAAAGAGAAGAATGCACCAAGACATCAGTTTAGGCGTGAATTTTGGCAAGGACTACTAGATTACCTTATAGAGAATAAGCGAATTTGGGCTAAAAATAGAAGTACAACATCAGATAGTTGGATTAATTTTAAAGCAAATGCTAAAAATATTTATGTGGGTGTATCAATGGCAAATAAAGATAGAATGCGAGTTGATATAGGATTTATGGGAGACACTCAAGAAGGAAACAAAGCAAATTATTATCGTTATGAGGCACATAAAGACATAATCATGTCTAGGTTTAAAGAGACTGATGATGTAATATTTGAACTATTAGAAAACAGAATAATGTCTAGGATAGGTATATACATACCTTATGATAAAGAAAAGGCAAATAATGACGTAAGGTATGCGACAGAATTATATAAGTGGTTTGATGAGACTCTGGAAAAAGCATATGAAATTGTTTCGGAATATAAGTAGTCTGGAATATCAAGAGTAATTTATAATGTGCATTTTTATTATATTAGAATGATTATTTAATATAAATATTAAAAAAATTAAGGGGACGCATCGAAGTGGCAAAAATTGAATATGATAAAGTATATTTAAAAGATGATGATAAAACAAAAGAAATAGAAACAATTGAAATAAAAAATGGTTTATATGAGATTAAGTATTTAAAAAATGATAAGATTTACAAATTTAAAATGGAAAACGTTGAAGTTATTAAATATACTCCAATTTTTATATATTTAAATGAAATTGCTAAAAAGACAACTTTTAATGGTGAGTTCTCTATCCTAGGAAAACATTACGACAAGATCAAAATAAGCGAGAATGATTTGCTACATAAATATTTAAATGGTGCTTCATTTTATAAGAAGGAGTCGCCAGAAGTACTGGATTTTCCATTTGGGTATAACAAGAGCCAGTATAATGCAGTAAAATCCTGCTTTGAAAATGAATTAAGTATTATTCAAGGGCCACCAGGTACAGGCAAAACACAAACTATTTTAAATATTATAGCTAATTTAGTAATGGAAAATAAAACAGTTGCAGTAGTTTCAAATAATATACCAGCTGTAATGAATGTTATTGAAAAGCTTGAGGTAAATTCTTATCAACATTTTTATGCTTACTTAGGCAATGAAAACTCAAAAAAACTTTTTTTTGAAAACTATGTTACTGAAAGAAATATCGATAAAAGCTGGGAAGTCGATTTAGAATTAATAGATAATTATAAAATACAATTAGAAAATTTATCAAAGGAAATAATGAATCTTTTAGAAATAGAGAATAGATTATACACACTAAAAGAAGAGCTAAAACAATATAACTGTGAGTATAAATATTACCAAGTATATTATGAAAATAATGGATTTGTTGAAGTGAAGAATGGTTCATTTTTAAAATTAAATAAAGATAAAGTACTGGATTTTGTAGTTGATAACTATAAAAAAGATTCAATGAAAAAAAGAACTATTATTGACAATGTGAAGTTGTTTTTCAAATATGGATTTTACAAATTTAAAGACTTCAATGAAAATGAAGCACATTACATTGCTAGCTTATTTAAAAGATTTTATGAATTAAAAATAGAAGAGATTGAGGAAGACATATCTCTAATATCAAGTGAACTTATAAATAAATCATTTGATGAGTTGAAGAAAAAACACATTGAATTATCAGAGTTATGTTTTAAGGATACTTTATATCAAAGATTTTCTGGAACTCGAGATGTATTTACATTAAAAGATTACAAAAATAAACATGATATATTCTTTAAAGAATTTCCTTTGATATTTAGTACTTCTTATTCTATTACAAATTCAATACCTCAAGGTTTTAAATTTGATTATGTTTTGATAGATGAAGCATCAACTGTAGATATAGTAAAAGGTATATTACCGTTTTCATGTGCAAAAAACATTGTACTTGTTGGTGATTTAAAACAACTTTCTCACGTAGAAGATAGATTGGATTATGAAATGTGTGATCCACTGTATGATAATAAGAAAATGAGTATACTAGCATCGGTTAAAGCGATTTACAAAGACAATGTAAGTGATACCTTGTTAAAGGAACATTATAGGTGTCATCCGTCTATTATAAGATTCTGTAATAAGAAATTCTATAATGATCAATTAGTCGTTTACAATAATTATACGAACAACAATGCTGTAATGATTATTAAGACTGTTCAAGGAAATCACTCTAGAAAACCTAATGGTGGTTCTTTAATTAATAATAGAGAAATTGATGAAGCAGCAGTTCTTTGTAGTGAACTACAGCAAGACATTTTTATTAATGGTAAAGACTATGGGATTGAACTAGCTTCTGTTGATAATATTGGATTTGCTACACCTTTTAATGCGCAAGTTGAAAAAGCCAAGGAAAAATTTGGAGATGAGATTGAAGTTGATACAGTGCACAAATATCAAGGTCGAGAGAATGATGTATTTGTTTTTTCTACTGTTCTAGATAAATCGATGCGGTCTAGTTTTCTAAACAAATTTGTATCTGATCCAAGGTTAGTAAATGTAGCTGTTTCAAGAGCAAAAAAGTATTTGATCATAATTTCCTCTTGTGAACCATTTATGAAATCAGGTAATCATATAGGAGATCTTATTAGATATGTTAACTATGTAGATGTTAATAATGTAAAAGAAGGTAAAATCTATTCCGTTTTTGACTTATTATATAAAGAATATCCTTGAATGAATATTCACCAAAGTTATTAAAGAAAAGGAAACAATTAGACAAATTAGAGAAATTAGAGAAACAATCAAATGGAATTTCTAGATTTAAATCCGAAAATATTATGATGTTAGTTTTAGATAATGTTCTGATAGAAGATGTCTTTAATTCAATAGGATATGAATCACAGGTATATCTAAAACATATATTTAAAGATTTAGATAGACTAAATGATGAGGAAAAAAAATATATTAAACATAACTCAAGTGTTGATTTTCTAATTATTAACAAGTTTGATAATATGCCATTAGCTGCAATTGAGGTTGATGGATATAAATATCATGAAAATAATGAGGAGCAGAAGAAGCGAGATATTAAAAAAAATAGTATTTTCAAGAAGTTTAATTTGAACTTACATAGATTTAGTACTACAGAGCAATTAACAGATGAAATGCTAAAAAATATATTGATGAAATATGTTGAGTAAAAGTTAATTTCTATATTGAAAGTAATTTAGATAATTAGATGATTATGATCATAGTGTTAGACCATTTTACCAACGTCGGCAAAATGGTTAGCGATTCGAAGTGATGGTGTTAAAACACATGTAGATTATGCGATGTGTTATCAATTGAAAAACAATAGACGAAGAAGCTTAAGGAATAGTTCTGATTTTATTAAAATATAGAGAAATAATGTTCTGTTAAGTAGGTTGAGTTTACAATTTAGTATAGAAAAAGGGAAGATGATTAAATTGCTAATTAGGCATCTCATTAAATTTTCAAATTCACATATTGTTTACAAACCATACATTATCTATACATATAGACTTGCTATAATGAAGTTGTCTTAAAGAAAGACATCCCCCAAATTTTAAAATAGATAAAAGTAAATATAGGGAAATTTGTTCCCAACCCCAAAATAATTATACTTACCCCTTAAGTAAAATTAGATGAATCCTAGGCTCCCTACGCCTAGGATTTTTTCATGTCTAAATTTAAAATTCTCTATATAACAAATAATTACCAATATAATACTGTAAATGGTAAAATAGAAACAGAATGTATAAATAGAGAGTAATTAAGTTTTAATCAAGTATTAAGGAGTAATAAATATGGAATATCAAGAGTTAAAAGAGTTTATAGAAACAAAGATGCGTATGAGTCATATCTATCAACCATTACTTATCATGACACTACTAGAAAATGATAACGCTGCTACTCTTAGACAACTTGCTATAGAGTTTGTAGGTCGTGATGAAGTTATGATAAATGATTATAAAAAACGTATTAGAAATATGCCTGTAAAAGTGCTTAAAAGTCATGAGATTATAGAGCAAAATGGACAATTAATAGAGTTAAATATAAAAAAATTATCACTTGTAGAACGCTCTGAACTAAAACTACTTTGTGAGAAGAAGATACAAGAGTTTATTATGAAGCGCGACATAGGTATATGGGATTACAAGCTAATGGATAATCGTAATCTTTCTAGCAAACTTAGGGAAAGATTACTTATAGAAGCAAAAGGACGATGTGCACTTTGTGGTCGTACTAAAGATGATGACCAACTTGAAGTTGACCATATAAAACCTGCTTCAAAAGGTGGTAAAACTATATACGAAAACTTACAGATACTTTGTAAAAGGTATAACGCCACAAAATCAAATAAACACAACTATGACTCTAGAGAACTTGTAATGGAAACTAGTGATGACTGTATATTTTGTGAGTTGGAAGAGGGTAAGTTTATACTTGAAAATACTCTAGCATACTGTGTGGAAGATAAACACCCAGTAACAAAAGGACATTCACTTATAATACCTAAAAGGCATGTAGAGGAGTACTTTGATATATCTATGGAAGAAAATAGTTCGATATTTGAACTTGTTAAGATAAGAAAGAAACAGTTAATGGAAGATGATTCTACTATAGAAGGATTTAATGTTGGTATAAACTCTGGAGAAGTCGCAGGACAAAGCGTGTTTCATGTACATGTTCATCTTATACCTAGGCGAAAAGGTGATGTAGAAGATCCTTTTGGTGGTGTTAGAGGGGTTGTGCCTGGGAAGAGGAAATATTTGAAGTATAGTTATTAGATAAAAAGAAACATTGTGACTAAAAAATAGAATATACATAATATTATATTTGAAAATTTTTAGAAAACATGATTTGAAATAAAAAAATGTATGTGCAAAATCAATTTGAGATAGAAGTAAATATGGAGAATTAGATTATAATATATAGAAATGAGTTGTTTTTAAGGTTATCTAATTAATTATTGAAGAGGAGAATTAAATGTTTTCAAGAAATAAATTTAATGAAATTGTAGATGAAACTTTGGAAAATTTATGTAAGCTGGATTTAAATTTGCACAAGTATAAAAGACATTATACTTATGAAGAATCTAAAAAGTGGGGGGAAAAGAATTTTGGAATTTGGTCGAAAAAATTAGCCAATGAAAAAATAAGCCAAGAAGTATTTGATAGCATGAAGGAGTTTGATTATAATCAAGTAGCAATGTATTGTGGATGGAGCTATAGGGATGTTAATGAAAAACTTAGATCTCAGGGTAAATTTCAAAATGAGGAATATGTTAATAAAATAATAGTATCATTAGACAAAGTATTTGAAACACAATCATTACCAGAAAATATATTGCTGATTAGATGGATAAGTTCAGATTTTTTAGATCGGAATATATTTGGACGTATATCAGTTTGTAATGGTAAAGAACTTGTTGATTATGCTTATAAAAGTTGCTCGGCTTTATTAACTCACAAAGTGTCAATACATGGTGGAGAAAGAGATACATCAAAGGAAACCCTATTAGTAATTAAGGCTAACGCTAACGCTGTAAGCAAAGGAGTATACTTGGATCAAATTAGCAAGAGAGGAAATGAGCAAGAAATTTTATTAGATAGAAAGACTAAAATTATTGTAGAAAAAACTTTATTTAGAAATAAGAGCAATTCTATAATTTTGTGTTATCTAGAATAGCAGAATATTAAATAACAAAATTAAGGAGAATGATAAAAAATGATAATGTATATAATTTTAATTGTGATAGCAGTAGTATATGCTCGTGCTCGCATAAAGCATACAGCTCCTTTAGGGAAAATTGATGAGGAAATTAATGCTGTTATAAAAATACTACCTAGTTCGCTAAATAATACAGAAGACCGTTTTGATATTATAGAAAAACTTAAAAATCTAGAAACTAATATATCCGTGATTGTATTAGATATATTAAAAGATCAAGAAAGTGGTAAAGACACTTTAGAATTGAAACTTAATCCTCATAAAACGCTGTCAATCCCATCAAGGCGCAAAACCGCTGAGTTAGTACCTGGTGTTTTAACGGCCTTAGGTATATTAGGTACATTTATAGGACTTGCAATAAGTTTACCAGCACTATCGAATGCATCAGGTTCAGACATAACTATAGGAGTTCAAAGAATTGCGGATGGACTTTCAACAGCATTCGTTACATCGATTGCAGGAATAGCAGCATCACTTTTATGGAATAGGAAAGATAAAAAATTATGGGAAAAGTCAAATGATAGTTTATATGATTTAATAGAAAAACTAGATTCATTGTTAGCTATTGAAAACCCAATAAATAAGTTAGTCAAAATAGAAGACTATCAGAATCAACAAACAGAAATTTTAAAGTCTATAGTTACAGATTTTGCAGCTGAAATGCAGAATGTATTAGTTCCGGGAATAAAAGAAGGCATCTCATCGGGTATGGCTCCAAGTTTGGATAGAATGGAAAATGTTATTGAGGGTTTTGGGAGCTCAGCTTCGGAAAATCAATTCGATGGAGTTAGTCAAATTGTTGAATCATTTGTAAGTTCAATGAATGGAGCATTACAAGGGCAATTTGAAGAACTTGGTAAAACGATTCAAGAATTATGTGAGTGGCAAAGAGAAACTAAAGATGAATTGAATATACTGATTGAGGGAATTAAAGAGTCTTCAATTAGCCAAAATAATATAAATAATAGAACTTCTGAAATAATTGATAACATGAGTAATTATCACAACTCTTTAAATGCATCAACCGAGAATATGGTTAAACAACAAGTTGAATTACATGAATTAACTAAAGAACTAAACACTACTAGTTCAAATACTCATATTTTATTCGATAAAGTTATGGAAAGGTCAGATTATATAGATCAGTCAAATAAAGCACATATGGATCAAATGCAAGACAACATAGCTAATATGGAAAGCGTTTGGGGGGAATCTCAGAAAATCTTAGATGAAGCAAAGCAAAACTTTGATGATTCATCAAAGATGTTTGGTGAAAATATGCACTCTGGATTAGTAAAGTCATTTACTGAATTTGATAAGAATATTACGGAGTTTTCAAGACACTTCCAAAACAATATGGATGATATGAAAACAGCATCAGAATCAATCGGTAGATTAATAGTAGAATCATCTGAGAGTATGGATAAAACAGTAAACCATCTTGATAAAGTTCTAGGTGATTTACCGAAGAGTATTAAAGTTAATGTTGAAAAAAGTGTTTAAGAAGGTGTGATTAAATGAATTACAAGAATTTTGATAATGAAAATGAATCGAACCATGATTATTGGATGTCATATAGCGATCTAATGGCAGGTCTTATATTGATTTTGCTACTTTTTTTAAGTATATCAACATTTACGTTCCAAGAATCTACTGAAAGAATGAATGAACAAGAAGAAGTTATAAACAAACAACAAGAGTTGATTGAGGATATTGTTGGTGTTAAAAGTAAGATAATACTGATGTTAATACAGCAGTTTGCAGATTCAGAAATGAAAATAGATGTAGATGAAAAAACGGGTTCGATTAGATTAGAAAGTGGAGTTTTCTTTGATGTAGGAAATTATCAGTTGAAGTCAAATGGAAAGCAATTTTTGGACGAATTTATACCAGTATATTTAGAAGTTCTTTTAGATGAAGATGTGTCTGAGTATATCGGTGAAGTAATAATTGAGGGTCACACAGATACAAGTGGTAATTATCAATATAATTTGGATTTATCACAAAAGCGTGCATTTGATGTTGCTAAGTACATAATAAGTGACAACTTTACTTCTTTAGATGATTCAAATAAAGAAAAACTGAAGAAGATAATGACGGCGAACGGAAAATCATTTAGTTCACCAATATTGGATTCAAAAGGTGATGTTGATCTTAGTGCAAGTAGAAGAGTAGAATTCAAATTTAGATTAAAAGATAGCGATACTATCGATGAACTTAATAAGTTACTTAGTGAAGGTGATAAATAATGGATTTCTATTTTCCGCCAATTAAACTAGAACAATTAAGAAAAGAATTAATTAAGAACTATAATCAAAAAAATTTATATCGTGGTAAAGATAGAATCGACAAATCCTTTAAAGAATTATTATTTAAACTTACATCACTAGCAGAAGACAAAGTAAAATCATTTTCTTATAAACTTACTAGTGAAGAGTTATTATTATTTGCATCTTATTTACCATACAATGACTATCAATTAGATCTTAATAATATAATAAATGCTTTAGAGGTGAGGTATAAAAATAGATTTTTGGATGTATCATATAGAGCCTATCAACATTCGATGGGAAATAAGATTTTTAATAATTGGTTTAAAAATAAACTAGAAGAAAACATAAATTATAAAGTTTCTAGAACCGTAAAGTCAGAAAAGTTATTTGGTATTTTCTCGAGTTCAAATATTGTTCAAGGGTATTTTAATTATGGTAAAGAGACAAAATTGAAATATGGAGAATTATTAGATGATTTTGAAATTGTAAAAACTTCAATACTTTCATCGGAAATAGATAAATATTATTTGATCAATGCAACAAGAGAGATGTTTATAGAACTTGGTTCTATGGAACTATTGAGAAGAACTGACAGTTTTACGATTATGGAACATGGATTACTACTCAATAATTATTTAAGCAAGCTAAATATTAAGGAATTCCATGATAATTACTTGCAAAAAATAGTAGATTATTTTGAAGCACCATATCGTAGTAACTCAGAGATGTGGAACTATGTTGATGAAGCTAATAAACGTAAATTTCAAAATTGGATTGGGATTCATCATATGCAAACGATACTTGGTAATGATGAAAGAACAAATTTTTGGAAATCATACCTTGGAACTGTTAAAAACACCTATATGCACGAAGAATCCGGAAGATTGGCATTAGATTTTGGTGCTTTTGTAGTAGTGGAATTTCAGCATAAGAATAATGCAACATACATATACCGATCAGAAGTATTTTATAAAAATTATATAAAGTACTTTGAAAAATCAAACAGCAGCAAGAATAAATCTTTGAAAGATACTGCTGTTGCAATAAAGTGGCTTTCACATGGTGGACATTGGCAATATAAATTTAATGATGAACTAAGAGAATTGGGGATTAGAAAATGAAATTTTTAAATTTTACAGATTCATATAATTATCAAGTTACAGATACGGTGAGTGGATGGAAGATAGGTATAAGTGATAAAAATGGTCATGTAAGATTGCCATTAATTTTAGATGACAAAATTGATAAAAAACTGAGTAAATCACCAAAATCATCTGCAATTATGTTAGTAAGTGATTTACTATCAGAGTCGCTTATTTATGAAAAAAACTATGAGTTATATATGGAGGTAGATATATATTGGTGTTTAACAGAATCGGAACGTAATATTATAGGCTTACCAGTTATTTATAGCGAAGATATAAAACTCGAGTCACATTGTGCAATTGGTGTGTCTGATTTTAATGTAAATGCATATGTATATGACAATGGACAATTTACAAAATCCTATGTTCAAAAGAATCATATACTAAGGACAGAAAGTGACACTAGAGTTTTAGATAATCATCAGATACAAATATTTGATGATTTAAAAAAGATATCAAACGCTAAGGAAACACTTGAACAGTTTGAAGCTGTAGCAAAACTTAAAACAGATGCGCTTAAATCAAATATTATATTTGATGACTATTTGGAATCAGAAGAAATAAACTTTGCAGATGGTTTTGATGTAGACGTTGAAGTAATAAATCCATCTGAAATAAGATTACTTCCAAGGTTTGATTCATTAAATGAAAATCAAAATTCTATAGTAAATAATAGTGAGATTAAAACTTATTATAATGAAAATAGAGCAGATGGTAAAAAGACTAGAGTGTTTCTTAAAGATAGTGAAGTTGAAAACATTAGATCACTTGAAGAAATAAATATCATAAAGGATTTTGATGTACCTAAATTTTTAGAAAATCCAATTTCATATATTGGAGATGCTATAGATTTTGATATGTCAAAGTTTAGTGAGAGAGTTAAAGGAATAAAAATTCATAAATACAAAGCTCAACCATTTATCCATGTTAATGAATCTGAGAGTCTAAATTGGTTTGATTTAGATATAGGTATTAGGTTGGATTCAGGTGATGATGAAAATGAATCTAAAGAACTTGATCTTGAAAGTTTTCTAGAACTAGTTGAAGAAGCAGAAGAAAATGATGGTTTTGCTAGGCTTGGAGATGGATGGTTAGAGATTGATACACAGCAAGCAAGAAGTTTTATTGATGCTATAGAACGAGTAGGTAATACAGATGATGATGCTTTAAATAGTTCTATAAATATAGCCGGATTACAAAAAATATTAGAAATTTTTGAGAATATACAAAAACTAGAATATAATCAAGGGTTCTTTAATGTTGTTGAAAAATTAAAAGATTCAGGATTGGATAAATATATTAGGCCAGAAGGGCTTAACGTAGACTTATATAAGTATCAAAAAGAAGGACACATATGGATGAAATCACTAGATATAATTTCTGCTGGTGGTCTAATGGCAGATGATATGGGTCTTGGAAAAACTGTTCAAGTTATATCTTATCTTCAAAGTTTAAAGAATATAGGAGATATATTACCAACTCTTATAG
>JBARWW010000018.1:0-15303 GCA_049647005.1 Acidaminobacteraceae bacterium
ATATTGTATACAAAGTGACTTTTTGTATTTAAAGAGTGCGTCCCATCACATTAATTTTGCTAAGCATAGTTTATAATTCACTTAAATAACAAGTAAGTATCAGATATTTGCTACATTAATAAAACGAATTTAATTAATTGTAAATAGAATATCAAACTTTGGAGGTTCGTATGTCAACTAACTTTAAATCAGGTAAATGGGAAAATGAAATAAACGTAAGAGATTTTATACAAGAAAATTATACACCTTACACAGGAGATAATTCGTTTTTAGAATCAATAAGCGAAAGGACATCAAAGGTTTGGGATATTTCAAACAATATGATTATTGATGAAATTAATACTGGTCAAATCGAAATAGATACTACAAAATTCTCTGGAATTAGTAACTTTGATGCTGGATATGTATCAAAAGAAAATGAAGTAATAGTAGGATTTCAAGCTGACAAAGCACTTAAGCGTATAGTTAATCCTTACGGTGGATATAGAATGGTTGAGGATTCACTAAAAGCATATGATAGAGTGATGGATAAAACTTTAGAGACAAGTTTTATAACAAATAGAAAGACACATAATGAAGGTGTGTTTGATGCATACACTAGTGATATGAGACTTGTAAGAAGTGCGGGTCTTCTAACAGGACTTCCGGATGCCTACGGTCGTGGAAGAATAATTGGTGATTACAGAAGAATAGCTCTTTATGGAATTGATAAATTAATAAGTGAGAGAATAAAAGATCATGACCTTGTAGTTGGATATTCAGCTGAAGAATCAATAAGAGTTAAAGAAGAAATTACTTCTCAAGTAAAGGCTCTTAAAGAAATGAAAGAGATGGCTATGGCTTATGATATAGATATTTCATCGCCAGCTAAAAATGCTGCACAGGCAGTACAATTTTTCTACTTTGGATATCTTGCAGCGGTTAAAGAAAATAATGGAGCAGCAATGTCACTTGGAAGAAACACAGCCTTTTTAGATATTTATTTAGAAAAAGATATAGAGCTTGGTCTAATCAATGAATTAGAGGCGCAGGAATTAATAGACCAGCTAGTAATAAAACTAAGAATGGTTAGACATCTTAGGACACCTGATTACAATGAATTGTTTGCAGGAGATCCAAACTGGGTTACTGAGGCAATTGGTGGTATGGGTGTAGATGGAAGAACACTTGTAACTAAGACTGCATATAGATTCCTTCATACATTAAAAAACCTTGATCCAGCTCCAGAACCTAATATGACAGTTCTTTGGTCAGATGCATTACCAGAAAATTTTAAAAAGTATTGCTCTATGATGTCTATAGAAACTGGTGCTATTCAGTATGAAAATGATGATCTTATGAGGCCAATATATGGTGATGATTATGGTATAGCATGTTGTGTTTCTGCTATGAAAATTGGTGAAGAAATGCAATTCTTTGGAGCAAGAGCAAACCTTGGAAAAGCTTTACTTTATGCTTTAAATGCTGGTCATGATGAGAAAAAGTCAGATAAAAGTGGTAAGCCACTTAAAGTTATGAATATAGCTAAGTATGATAAAGGTGACGATAAACTTAACTATAAGGATGTTATGGATAGTTATAAAGTAGTTATGGCAAAGCTTGCTAAAACATATGTTGAAACTATGAATACTATACACTTTATGCATGATAAATATGCATATGAAGCAGGTCAGATGTCACTTCATAATCCACAGGTT
Source organism: Acidaminobacteraceae bacterium (assembly GCA_049647005.1). Taxonomy (GTDB): domain Bacteria; phylum Bacillota; class Clostridia; order Peptostreptococcales; family Acidaminobacteraceae; genus JBARWW01. The sequence continues at coordinate 1,698 of JBARWW010000018.1, forward strand.
CATAGATATATGGCGTTTGGAATTGCTGGACTTTCACTTGTAGCAGATAGTCTAAGTGCTATAAAATATGCAAATGTATCTTTAACTAGAAATGAGTTTGGTATTGCAACAGACTTTACAATTGATGGAGAGTATCCTGCTTTTGGAAATGATGATGACAGAGTAGACTCAATAGCAACTGAGATAACTGAGATATTTATGGCTGAGCTTAATAAACATGAAACATATAGAAATTCAGAGCAAACTTTATCAGTTCTAACGATTACATCAAATGTAGTTTATGGTAAAAAAACTGGAGCAACTCCGGATGGTAGAAAAAGTGGAGAGCCATTTGCACCAGGAGCAAATCCTATGCATGGTAGAGATAAGAGTGGAGCACTAGCTTCTTTAAATTCAGTTGCAAAACTTCCCTATAAAGGGGTTTGTCAAGACGGTATATCAAATACATTTTCTATTGTGCCACATGCACTTGGAAAAACAAAGATTCAAAGAATAGATAATCTAGCATCAATATTGGATGGTTACTTTGAAAATGGTGCATTTCATTTAAATGTTAACGTTTTAAATAGAGAGATGTTAGAAGATGCAATTGAAAATCCACAGAAGTATCCAACTTTGACAATTAGAGTTTCTGGATACGCAGTTCACTTTAATAGATTAACAATAGAACAAAAACGTGAAGTTATAAGCAGAACATTCCACGTTAGTGCTTAGTCATCAGTAATTTATAGGATAAGTTATATATAAAATCAATATGATAGTTTAAATTACTTACTAGGAGGGCGAATATGATCACTGGAAGAATTCATTCAATAGAAACACTTGGTTTGCTAGATGGACCTGGCATAAGAACTATATTTTTTCTACAAGGCTGCCCTCTAAGGTGTAAGTACTGTCATAATCCAGATTCACAAAATCCATTTATGGGTAAAGACTATAGTGTAGAAGAGTTAACTAAAACTGCACTTAGATATAAAAACTATTATAAAAAAAGTGGTGGGGGCGTTACTATATCTGGTGGTGAAGCGTTACTTCAGGGTAATTTCACATCTGAACTTGCAAGATCTCTTAAAGATGAAGATGTACATGTAACTTTAGATACATCGGGATATGGTAGTGAGAAATACTTTAGCAAAGTTCTAGATAATGTAGACTTAGTATTACTTGATGTAAAGCAATTTGAAAACGCATCTCACAAAGACATAACAGGAAAAAGTATAAATGGTTTAATTAAATTTATTGAATATCTTAAAAAATCAGGCGTTAAGATATGGGCTAGACATGTAATGTTACCAGGCTATAGTGATAACAATAAATCTATGAATGATCTTGTAAAACTTTTAAATCCAGTAATAAATCAAGTTGAAAAGATAGAAATTCTTCCTTATCACAAATTAGGAGTTGAAAAATATTCTCAGTTAGGTATAATGTATGAATTAGAAAGTATACTTGAAATGGATAAAAAAGAAGCTAATAAGTTTGAAGTATATGCAAATGAGAGATTGATTGAAGAGAAAAATTACAAGGCTAGAAAGATGGATATTGTAATTTAAACTATACATGGATAGAAGTATCCTTATAAGCAGGTGTGATATGACGAGTTGCGGCAAAGATTTATGTGCATGTAAATCATGTGGAAAACTTTTGTGTATGAGTAGAATTCCACTGCTTTCTAATTTAGATGAGTTTGAATTAGGAAAGATTTCAGATGGTGTAGTTGTAAAAGACTATAAAAAAGGTCAGACCATTTTTAATAGTGGTGATAAGGCAGATAGACTATATATAGTGTGCGAAGGTGATATAAAGGTTATAAAAAACTCTATCGAAGGAAAAGAACAGATTTTATATATACTTTCAAAGGGTGATTTTATTGGTGCATTTAACCTATTAAAAGAAGATGAATTTGAATTTTCGGCTATTGCACTTGAAAATGTACGCGTTAGCACACTTGCTAAAGAAGAGTTCAATAAAATAATAATTAAAAATCCCACTATTACTTTAAAGGTACTTGAAAAAGCATATGAGCGCATTAATAAGGTAGAACAGTTAGTTGATAGGCTAAGTGCAGGTAGTGTAAATGCCAAGGTATCTGCACTTCTACTCAATATGGTTAAAGACTTTGGAAAAATATCAGAAAAAGGTATCCTTCTAGAGTTGTCGATTAATCGTGAAGAGATGGGTAGTTTATCAGGCATATCTCGTGAGACTATGACGAGAAAACTAAAATTATTTGAAGAGCTTGATATTATAGAGCTTGTAGGTAATAAAAAAATTATAGTAAAAAAGTTAAGTGAACTTAGAGATTTAACATAAATGAAATCGTCCTACGTATTCTGCGTAGGGCGATTTTTTTAACTATCAAAGAAAAAATGATCAAAGTAAATTGTTAAAAATCATTTTTATTATTATTTTTATAATAAAGTATAGATATTAATTTCTTTTGCTTGTAAAACAACTTGTTTTTTATAAGTAAATTCTAATCAAAAAAATTGTTAAAAAAAATTCAATTGAAGTATAGATATAAAAATATAATAAATATTAAAAAAAAACATTTAAATAGTTCAAATATTGTATTAACAGTGAATTGAACAATCTGAAATTTTAAATTGTTTTTTTGTTTGTAAGTAAGTACTATGTGATTTAGAGTGGCGTAAGCCTTGTAAACGCTAGGTTGTTCGCTTGATGGCATGTATGAATACCAGAAAACTTGTTTTTAATTGACACCGTGTATATTGTATACTATACTGTAATTGTATACTGGTGGTAAATATATTTTGCGAGGAGGCATTTCCAAAATGAGTAATAAAACATTTAAAACTATGGATGGTAACACTGCGGCGGCTTATGTATCATATGCATTCACTGACGTAGCAGCAATTTACCCTATAACTCCTTCTTCTCCAATGGCTGAGAACGTTGACGAGTGGGCAGCTTATGGAAAGAAAAACATTTTTGGGCAAACAGTACATGTATCTGAACTTCAATCTGAGGGTGGAGCATCAGGAGCTGTACACGGTTCATTACAAGCAGGAGCGTTAACTACAACGTTTACAGCATCACAAGGTTTACTTCTTATGATTCCTAACATGTACAAAATTGCAGGTGAATTATTGCCTTCAGTATTCCATGTTAGTGCTAGAGCAGTAGCGTCACATGCATTATCTATATTTGGTGATCATTCAGACGTTATGGCAGCAAGACAAACTGGTTTTGCAATGCTTGCGGCAGGTTCTGTACAAGAAGTTATGGACTTGGCTGGAGTAGCTCATTTAGCTACAATTAAAACAAGAGTACCATTTATGCATTTCTTTGATGGATTTAGAACATCTCATGAAGTACAAAAAATCGAAGTTATAGATTACGAGCACTATGCAAGATTAGTTGATTATGATGCGGTTGCTGAATTTAGAGGCAGAGCTCTTAATCCTGAGCATCCTGTAACTCGTGGTACAGCACAAAATCCAGATATATTCTTCCAAGCTAGAGAAGCAGCTAATAAGTTTTACGATGCTGTTCCTGAAGTTGTTGTTGATTATATGAATGAAATAAATAAAATTACAGGTAGAGATTACAAGCCTTTCAACTATTACGGATCAGAAACTGCTGAGAATGTTGTAATTGCTATGGGTTCTGTAACAGATACTATAGAAGAAACTGTTGACTACATAAATGCTAATGGGGGAAATGTTGGACTTTTAAAAGTTAGACTTTACAGACCATTTGCACCAAAGTATCTTTTAGATGTTATGCCTAAAACAGTTAAGAAAATTGCAGTTCTTGATAGAACTAAAGAGCCGGGTTCAATTGGAGAGCCTTTATACCAAGATATCAGAACAATGTATTATGATATTGATAATTCTCCAGTAGTAGTAGGTGGTAGATATGGTCTTGGTTCTAAAGAGTGTACTCCGTCTCATATGAAGTCAGTATATGACATGTTAGAAGGAACTCCTGTAAATAACTTTACTGTAGGTATTAATGATGATGTTACTAATCTTTCGCTTGAAGTTAAAGAAGAGATTATGACTGAAACTGAAGGTACAGTAAGATGTAAGTTCTGGGGTCTTGGTTCTGATGGTACTGTTGGTGCAAACAAGAATGCTATCAAAATCATTGGTGATGAAACTGACCTTTACGCACAAGGTTACTTCTCATATGACTCTAAAAAATCTGGTGGAGTTACAATCTCTCACTTAAGATTTGGTAAAGAGAGAATTAGATCGACTTATTTAATAAATGAAGCTGATTACATTGCTTGTCACAACCAAGCTTACGTAACTCAATATGAGTTATTAAAAGGCCTTAAGAAGGGTGGAAGTTTCGTACTTAACTGTATGTGGAGTGACGAGGAACTTGAGAATTACTTACCAGGTTCTATGAAGAAGTACATCGCTGAAAAAGAAATTAAGTTCTTTACAATAGATGCAACAAAGATCGCTGAAGAAGTTGGTCTTGGAAACAGAATCAACATGGTTATGCAAGCTGCATTCTTTGCAGAAGCAAACGTTATACCTGTTGAAGATGCTGTTAAGTACCTTAAAGGTGCAATTGAAAAATCTTATGGTAAAAAAGGTCAAGCAATCGTTGACATGAACTATAAAGCTGTTGATATGGGTAAAGATGCTCTTCATGCTGTTGAAATTCCAGCTGCTTGGGCAAATGCTGATATTGAAGCGGCTGCTACAATTGATGAGTCATTACCAGGATTCATTAAGAATATATTAATCCCAATTAATAGACAAACAGGTGATGATTTACCAGTTTCTACTTTCAAAGGTGCAGAAGATGGAACATTCGAGAATGGTTCAGCAGCTTACGAGAAGAGAGGTATTGCTATTAATGTTCCTCATTGGATTTCTGAAAACTGTATCCAGTGTAATCAATGTTCATTTGTCTGTCCTCATGCTGCAATTAGACCATTCTTATTAACTGAAGATGAAGTTGCTAATGCACCAAAAGGTATGGAATCATTAAAAACAATTGGTAAAGGTCTTGAAGGATTATCTTACAAGATTCAAATTTCAACGCTTGACTGTACTGGTTGTGGAAACTGTGCTGATATTTGTCCTTCTAAGAACAAAGCACTAGAAATGATGCCACTTGATACACAAGTAACTGAACAAACTACAAACTGGGATTACCTAGTTAAACTTCCAGTTAAAGATGATAAAATGCCACTTGATTCTGTTAAAGGATCACAGTTTGCTCAACCACTTTTTGAGTTCTCTGGAGCTTGTGCTGGTTGTGGAGAAACACCTTACATGAAGGCTGTTACTCAACTTTATGGAGATAGAATGATAATTGCTAATGCTACAGGTTGTTCTTCAATCTGGGGTGGATCAGCTCCTTCAACTCCTTATTGTACAGACCAAAACGGCAAAGGACCAGCTTGGGCAAACTCTTTATTTGAAGACAATGCTGAGTATGGTTATGGTATGGCAATTGGAACTAAAACTATAAGAAAACAATTAAAATCAGATGTTGAGGAATTACTTGCTCTTGATATCGACGCAGATGCTAAATCAGCATTCACTGCATGGATTGATTTATATGATGATGCAGAAGCTTCTAAGAAGACTGCAGCTGATGTACTTAAAGTATTAGATTCAAACAATATCGACGGCGATGATGCTAAGAAAATTCTTGCTAAAATTGATACTAAGAGAGATCAACTAATTAAGAAATCAGTATGGATTGTTGGTGGAGACGGATGGGCTTATGACATTGGTTACGGTGGGCTAGATCACGTTCTTGCTTCTGGCGAAAACGTAAATGTATTAGTATTTGATACTGAAGTTTACTCTAACACTGGTGGACAAGCTTCTAAAGCAACACCTACAGCTGCAGTTGCTAAATTCGCTGCTTCTGGTATGAAAGTTAAGAAGAAAGACTTAGGAATGATCGCAACATCTTATGGTTATGTTTATATAGCGCAAGTAGGAATGGGTTCTAACAAGAATCAATTCATGAAAGCTCTTAAAGAAGCAGAGTCATATGATGGACCATCTCTAATCATTGCATACTCTCCATGTGTTGCTCACGGTATTAAAGCTGGTATGGGTAAAACTCAAGAGAGAACTAAATTAGCTGTAGATGCTGGTTACTGGCATTTATGGAGATTTGATCCAAGACTTAAAGATCAAGGTAAAAACCCATTCATCTTAGATTCTAAAGAGCCAACTATGGATTTCAAAGAATTCTTAAAAGGTGAAGGTAGATACTTAACTCTTGTTGGTCAATTCCCAGAGTTAGCTGAAGATTTATTTGAAAAAGCATCAGTTGAAGCTAGAGAAAGATTTGACGGTTATGTAAGAATGTCAAAGATGGAATACTAGAATCAAATTAAATAAGTATTATATTTAGGATGTTGTTGCTGCTAGCTTAGGCTAGTAGTAACAGCATCTTTTTTTATGAAAATAAAATGCAAATATAAAGAAAAAGGATCTTAAAGTTGCATATAAAAATATATTAACAATTTTTAATATATCTATTGACGAGCTTTATAAAAAGTATTATAATGAAGACAAATTTAAGAGAAATGGTTGATGATTTATTGAAGATATCTACTTCTTGTGTGAGTGGGTAACCGTAGGAGAAAGTATTGGTTTTATTGCTAGAACTATTTACGAAACTCTCAGGTCTAATTACAATTAATCGGACATGCCCCTGGAGAGACCGCGTATGCGGCGTCGAAGAAGCAACCTATAATTAGTATAGGGAATCTATCAGATAAAAGGACAGGGAATAAAGTAGCGAAGGTGTATTTGCTGTTTTATTCTATGTCCTTTTTTTAATGTGATTTATAGATAATAATATTTAATATAATATAGAAAAAAATGAATGTTAAAAGCATGTGCTTTTGATATATATGAAAAAAATCTTCAAAATAATTCTCCTCAGTGTAAACTGAAAAATGTTGTTTTCATCAGTTAAATACTTTAACTTAATCCCAAATGAACTAAGTTATTGCACTCCCCCGTGTAGATGGAATGACGAAACTTGAGAATGTATAGTACCCCACATTCTATATTTCTCAGACTTTAATATTTTATAAGAAGCCAAGTAGTACTTAACAAACTACTTGGCTTCTTTTATTTTTTGAAAAATTCAAATCTTAAATTTAAGATATTAATATGCCTAATTCTTTCTTTAGATGGTTCTACTATTAATACTATTATCATAATTAAAATGTTATAATATAAATAGAAAAAATACTTGAAATGAGAAGAGAGGTTTTATATGTTTATACATAAATCTACAAGGTTAAACTGTGATTTAACAATGGCTTACAGATATTTTGCAGTAGATAAACTAGCAAACAAGTGGATGAGTAATGATTGCGAAATAAATCTTAAAACAAGGGTGTATAACTTTAAATCACAAGAGCGAAATCATACTGGAACTACGATTGAAGATTTTAATAGAGAAGAGATACTAATTTTAAACTTATCAGATAACTTATGTGATAAAGAGATGAAAGTTGAAATTACATTTATGAAATGTGCTACAAGGACAGAATTTTGCAGCGAAATTCATGTAGTTCATAAAGGTTTTGACTTAAAAGATGATGATTATATGTATTATCAAAATTACTGGGAAGAAGCTCTAGATATGCTTCGTAAAATTCATAACAGGGATTGGATTATAGCAGATGGTGATCTAAGCCTTGGAATATTGCAGGGAAGTAGGCTATAACATGAAATCTTAATTTTTTTAGGAGGATAATTATGGAATACAGAAAACTAGGTAAAACAGGTATTACAAACTCAATAATTGGTCTTGGGACTATGCGTTTACCGGTAGTTGACGGAGAAGAAAAAAACATAGATAAAAAAGAAGCGATAGAACTTATTAGACACGCTATAGATAATGGTATCAATTATATTGATACAGCCTATCCTTATCACGGCGGAACTAGCGAGGCGCTTGTTGGTGAAGCTCTAAAAGACGGCTATAGAGAAAAGGTAACATTAGCTACAAAGATGCCGTCGTGGCTTATAACTGATTACAGTGACTTTGATAAGTATCTAGACGAGCAATTAAGAAATCTTCAAACAGATGTGATTGATGTATATCTTCTACATACATTAAATAGAGCTTTCTGGGAAAACTTAAAAAAACATAGAGTTTTTGATTTTATAGAGGAAGCAAAAATAAAAGGAAAAATAAAAAATATTGGTTTTTCATTTCATGATGAAAAATCTGTATTTGATGATATAATAAGAGCTTATGATTGGGATTTGTGTATGATACAGCTTAATTATATGGACGAAAATCATCAGGCAACATTAGATGGATTAAAACTTGCTGGAGAACTGGAGATTCCAGCGATTATAATGGAGCCTCTAAAAGGTGGTCTTTTAGTTAATCCACCAGAGAGTATACAGCGCATCTGGGATGAATCGCTTGTAAAGAGAGATCCTATACATTGGTCATTTAAATGGATTGCAAATAGACCGGAAGTTGTAACTATATTAAGTGGTATGGGATCAAAGGAACAAATAGATCGAAATATAACTTATGTTAATGATCTTGAAGTGAATTCTCTAACAGATCAAGAAGAATATTTATATAAAAGGGTAAAACATGCATACGATGATAGGATCAAAGTATCGTGCACAGATTGTAAATATTGCATGCCATGCCCAGAAGGTGTAAACATACCAGGAAACTTTAAACTTATAAATGATGTTTTTATATATGAAAATGTGGACTCGTCTAGGCGAATATATAATAACTTCTATAAAAACGAGGCAAGAGCGAGCTCTTGTATTTCATGTAGAGTGTGCGAAACAAAATGCCCACAGTCGATTGAGATATCAGAAGAGTTAAAAAAAGTGCATGAGATCTTAGGTTAAGGCGTTAAGGTATTTGATTATAAGTAAATAGGAATAATAAGGAGTTAATTATGAATTATAAATTAGTAATAGCGTATGATGGAACAAGATACAAAGGATGGCAAAGATTAAAAGATAATGAGAATACGATTCAAGGAAAAATTGAAGCGGTTCTTAGTGTTAAATTTAAAACAGAAATTGAAATAACAGGTTCATCAAGAACGGATGCTGGTGTTCATGCTACATGTCAGGTTGCAAACTTCAAATCAAAATCAATATATGATACTACAGAACTTAAGCATTACCTTAACAAGTATCTTCCAGATGATATTGTTATAAAACAAGTTTCAGAGTCGCTTGATAGATTCCATGCTAGATTTAACTGTGTGAGAAAAACTTACAAGTATACTATATGGACTAATAAAGCTGGCGATCCATTCTCAAGAAAATACTACGCTCATATTCCAGAAAACTTAGATATTGAACTTATGGAAAAAGCTGCAAATATGTTACTTGGAGAGTATGACTTTACGGCATTTACAAATGCTAAGTCAAAGAAAAAAACAATGGTTCGTAATCTTGAAGATATAAGAATCGATGGAGATTTAGATAAGCTTGAAATTTATATTACAGCTGATGGATTCCTTCACAATATGGCTAGAAAAATTGTTGGCCTTTTAGTTGATGTAGGCGCTGGAAGAAGACCTGCGACAGATGCAAAAAAAATGTTAGATTCAAGAGACAGAGCTTTTTCATCATTTGTAGCTCCGGCTCAAGGGCTTTGTTTAGTAGATATAGAGTTCAAATAAATTACTATTGAATTTTAAAAAACATATTTGTTAAATCAGATGTATAAAAGTATACGGGTAAAAATTTATTGCTATAAAAAAGGTTGCTGTTTATAAACAGCAACCTTTTTTGCAAATATGATTAATTTAATCACTCACCCATGCTATTAAATTAATTACTTGTTTTTATCTAATGAAATAGATTCATCTAAATTTACAGAATTAAGGTCATCTTCAAGTGAGAATGACTTCATTTCACGTTTAATCATAACACCACTAATTGCCGTAGAAAGTATGTCCGAGATAGGATAGGTAATCCATATTCCAACTATACCCAAATTTCCGATGTGAGGTAGAATTAAAACTAGTGGTATAAATATTATAATTTGACGAAGTAGCGATAAGAACATTGCAGGTTTTGCTTTTCCAAGTGACTGATATATAGAAGAACTAACTATCTGTATACCAACAAAAGGAAGACCAAGCACAATTATTTTAAGTGCACTAGCACCTATACTTATAACCTCTGCATCATTTGTAAATATTCTAAATATAGTTTCTGGGAATAAGAAGGCAATAACACTTCCAATTGTTGCGTAGATAACGAGTATCTTAATTGATAATCTAATGACCTCATTAACCCTAGTAAATTTCTTTGCACCGTAGTTAAATCCTGCAATTGGTTGTAGTCCTTGAACAACACCAAACATAGGCATAAAGATAAACAGTATAACTCTATTTATAACACCATATGCTGCTATAGCTAAATCTCCACCGAAAAACACTAGTGAATTATTAAGTATAATAGCAAGAAAACTACCTCCAACCTGTCTTACGAAAGCAGGAGCCCCAACTGTAATAATCTCTCTAATATATTCGTACTTTGGCGTAAGGTGGTGGAGTCTTAAGTTAAGCATGCTTTTACCACTATACATATATCTAATTACATATATGAATGTAATAAACTGACTCAATATAGTTGCAAGCGCTGCTCCTCTAATTCCCATATCAAATCCAAATATAAATATTGGGTCAAGTATAATATTTATAATAGTCCCAATTAGCATTGTTAACATAGCTACTTTTGCATTACCCTCAGCTCTAATTAAGTTATTAGATGAAACCGAGAATGAGAAGAATATACTACCATAAAAAATAACTGACATATATTCTCTTGCGTAAGGAAGTAGTGTATCTGATGCTCCAAATAATCTAAGTAATGGATCAAGAAATGTTACTCCTATACCAACAAAGATGATACTTAATATAATAATAAGACTATATGAGTTACCTGCGTAGTAATCAGCCTTCTCTTTATCACCAGCACCGAGGCTTCTTGATATAGCAGAAGCTGCACCGATACCAATCATTTGTGCAAGTGCCATAATTAACATTTGTATAGGGAATGCGATTGTAAGTCCACCAATTGCAAGTGGCCCAACACCATATCCTATAAAAATTGTATCTACAACATTATATAATGCGTTTACAAGCATTCCTATAGTAGCTGGAAGTGAAAGTTTCCATAGTAATGATGAAATTTTTTCTTCTCCAAGCATTTTATTTCTATCGCTCATTGAATTCTCCTTTGTATGCATATTCGTGATAGTTCTTGGCATTTTCAGCCATTTTCATAGCGATTTTGTAAAATAAATCAAATTCTTCTTCACTGATTCCAATTTTAACAACTTTATCCCATTGATCAGAGAGAGTCATCATTTCCTTTTTTAAATCCCAAGCTTTATCTGTAAGTTTAATTAAATTAGATCGTTTGTCTTCGGGGTTAGTCTCTCGGGTAATGTAGCCTAAATCAAGCAAACGTTTCATAACTTTAGCAGTAGATCCTTTATCAACACATATTTTCTTTGAAAGATAATCTTGAGTCACGGAGTCTTTTTCGTATAATCTCATTATGTGTGCAAAATCGCCACGTCCAAGAGACGTGCTTTTGAGTTCGTGATCAAAGTAGCTGTGTGTATATTTTGTAAGCATGGAAATATACCTTCCAAACTTTTTATCAGACATAATATCCTCCTATCTAAAGTAGTTGCACCTGCAACTATTATAAAACAATTCAGTTGCATATGCAACCATTATATTTCGTATAGCGAATAATATTTCAACCTGTATTATTTCACTATATACAAACTCTGATTTTACTTCTATTTCCAAAAAAATAAGCGCCCCAAAAAAGGAGTGCTTATTAGATAATAATATGAATTATAATTTATAGTGTTATAGTATCGCCAAGGTCAGGTATTTGAATAGGTGTATCGATCACAGCACTAAGTTCTGCTTGAAGATTAATTTGAGATGAATCTTCGCCGTGAACAATTATTATTTGTTTAAGTCCCTTAATAGCAAATATCCATTCTTTGAGCATTTCTTTGTCAGCGTGACCAGAAAAGCCTTCAATGCTGACAATTCTAGCGTTGATTTTAATAGTTTCTTTTAAAAGATCAACTGTAGGCTCGCCAGATTTGATCTTTCTACCAATAGTTCCCTCGCCTTGATAACCAACAAATATAACTGTAGTGTTATCTCTCCAAAGATAGTGCTTGAGGTGGTGTTTAATACGACCAGCGTCACACATTCCACTAGCAGATATAAGAACCTTAGCTTCCTCGGAGCTGTTTAAAGAAGCAGATTCCTTAATAGACTCAAGATATCTTATATTTTTATATTTAAGAGGATCTTTTTTCTTTAAATAAAGATCTGAAATCTCTTTTTTAAGATGAACGTGATTATCTTCAAAAACTTTTGTAGCATTTATAGCAAGTGGACTATCTATATAGATAGGTATTTTAAGAAAATCGTTTATTCTACCGTCTTTAAGGTAGTATTGTTTTAAATCATAAATGATTTCTTGAGTGCGTCCAACTGCAAATGAAGGTATTATAACTGTTCCGCCACGTTTCATAGTTTCTTCAATTTCAAAAGCAAGTTTTGCGATTCTCTCATCACTACCTTCATGAATTCGATTACCATAAGTTGATTCTACAACTAGATAATCACTATTATCTATAAAGGTAGGTGAGTTAAGAAGTGGATTGTGTCCAGCGCCTAAATCACCTGAAAATACGATTTTTTTATCTTGACCGTCTTCTTTTATAAAAACCTCTATAGAAGCCGATCCAAGTAGGTGTCCTGCATCTACATATCTAGCTGAGATCTTGTCGTTGATACTAATTATAGTATCAAATTTAACTGGATATAGGTACTGAACAGCTATAAAAGCATCATCTATACTATAAAGAGGTTCTACTGGTTCAAGTCCCGCTCTTTTACGTTTTTTATTTTCCCAGTTCGCTTCTTCCATATGGATGTGAGCACTATCTTTAAGAAGTAAATCAACTAAATCAACAGTGGGTCTAGTTGCAAATATTTTTCCTTCAAAACCATTTTTTACGATTAGAGGAATTCTACCACTATGATCTATATGAGCATGTGTTAAAAGTATAAAATCAAGCTCTTTAGGATCAAATTCAAGTTCAAGTTTATTTTTGTCTTCTTCTCCTATACCTTGGAACTGACCGCAATCTACTAAGAATTTTGTATCTTCTGTTTCTACTAAGTAGCATGATCCAGTTACCATTTTAGCTGCACCAAAAAAAGTAATATTCATAAATAAGCCTCCTTTACTTGCCTTATCACACAAGGAATTTACATTAGTTTGTGTAATATAATTTAATTATACCCTAAATTTTGCTATGTAACATATTTGATACTAAAAGGGCTTTACCATCTGTTATAATTATAGAGTCAAAATAGATTAAAAAATTCAAAAAATATGATAAATCATCAGAAGTTCTAAGAGTTTGAACATGAGGGGGATTTTTAAAATGAACATGCTAAAAGTAATTGAAAAAAGAAAATCTATTCGCGACTATAAAGATAAAATCTTATATGCTAAAGATATTTCTAAGATTGAAGAACTTATGAGAACTCTACCAGCGGTAGTGAAGGATCAAAGTATAGAAG
>JBARWW010000019.1:0-2826 GCA_049647005.1 Acidaminobacteraceae bacterium
CAAGTACAGTGTCGCCTTCTTTAACTAATTTTCTAGTTTGAGCTGGTGCACCTGCAACGTCAAGAACAGAAAGTGCTAAGTTCTCACGCATATCTTCTGGAAGTTTAGCATAAATTCCACTTTCAAATAAAATTGCTTGTCCATCAATATCAACTTGATCAATATCAATTCTTACGTCTTTAATTTTATTGATTAGAAGTGGAGTAAGTGAAAGAGATACTAGTGTAGCTATTCTGTCTCCTACTTTTAAATCAGTCTTTCCTTCTAAAGCATCTCCTATACTATTAACTGTTCCAATTAGCATTCCGCCTGATCCAGTTACTGGGTTGTGATGCTTACCTCTAGTATCTACAATACCAGTCATAATTTCTTTAATTCTATCTACATTGTGATTTGCTTGATCTTTGATTTGAGTAAAACTTGCCGAGTCAATATTAAGAGTTTGAACATCAATTAGAATCTCGTTATCATAAATTTCCATAGTATTGTCAATCTTCTGAGCTGGTTGTGGCAATGAACCTAATGGCTCGATAACTCTGTGTGTTCCAAATTTACATCCTTTTTTCATGGTGTAACCCTCCATTTAATATATTATTTGCTTTTTAAAATACATCTTTAAGCTTCATCTTTTATATACGCAATATGCATGCCAAATTTTTAACATACTTTTTATAGCTATTATATTTACCAAAGCTTTTAGCTGTTATCAATGTTTTAAAGTAGAAATTATATACTTTTGGAATTTTCACACGTTAGGATTTAGATGTTCTTTAATCAAGAAATGCTATGAATTTTGTATTTCTTTCAAAAACCATAGCATTATTTCGATTCCAACAATATTATGAGCCGATATTTCGGCATTTATATGTTACGTAGTTGTTACATTTGATATATGGCTTAGATATTATTACCATATTTCTTGAGTTTTGATTGAAGTGTTTGCCTAGGTATTCCTAGTAGTTTTGCAGATTTAGATATATTATTTCCTGTATCTTTTAAAGCTCTAGAAATTAGCCTGCTTTCAGTATCTTCTAGCGCTTTTTTTAAAGAGAAGTCTTTTACAGCTTCACCTTTCATAGTTTTACTAAAATCTAGTAAGTTAGATGGCAGTAACTCTGTATCTATATAGCTAGCTTCAGATAGTGAAACCGCTCTCTCAATTATATGTTCAAGTTCACGTACATTACCTGGCCACTTATATAAGTTAAATATTTCCAGTGTTTCACGTGAGACATTCTTTACATTTCTGTAAGTTTTTTCATTGTATTTGCCTATGAAAAACTTTACCAAAACAGGTATGTCTTCCGGCCTATCACGCAGTGGTGGTATGTTTAAACTAAGTGTACTCAGTCTAAAATAAAGATCTGATCTAAGTAAATTTGAATCCATAGCAAGAACAGGATCTATGTTTGTGGCTGCAATTACTCTAACATCTACTTTTCTACTTCTTATATCTCCAATACGCCTTACCACACCATCTTGAAGTACGCGAAGAAGTTTTGCTTGCAGCTCTAGAGGCATAGAATTAAGTTCATCAAGGAACAATGTTCCACCATCAGCTAGTTCAAATAAACCAGCCCTATCGGCTGCACCAGTAAAGCCACCCTTTGTAGAACCAAATAGTATACCCTCAAGTAAGCCACTTGGAAGTGCCGCGCAGTTCTGGGCTATAAATGGTTTATTGCGACGCTCACTCGCACTATGAATAGACTGAACTAAAAGCTCTTTACCAGTTCCAGTTTCACCAGATATAAGCACTGGTATCTCAAGCTTTGCAGCTCTTCTAGCAATTGATTTTATTTTTTCAAATTCATCATTTACAGTCAAAATATCGTCAAAAGTATACTTTGATACATCGATATTTACAGTGGCCTTACCCTTTTCACCGTAAACCTTAGTTTTTAGATCTACATACTTCTCACTAAGTTCCTTTATATCAGTTATGTTTCTTGATATTTCAACCGCTCCAAGTAGCTCACCATCTATAACTATTGGCAGGGTAGTATTAAGTGTACTAACATTCTTGCCTTTATAGTTATGGTATGATTGCTCTTTGTCTATTATAGAATACCCAGTTTTTAGTACCTTTAGTATTGTGCTTGAGTCTTTAGAGAGAGATGGGTATATATCAAGTATATACTTGCCAAGTGACTCTTCTATGTTTATGTCATCAACTATTGCAGATTTTCTATTGCAGTACACGAGCATTCCATTTTTATCTACGATTTGAATACCATCAGACACAAGATCTAGTACTGCTGGTATTGCTTTGTCGTTGAAAAACTTATTCATAAAAGCACCCTCTTTATAGATAATTACTAAATATAACTTTATATAGCTAGTGCCGAATTTTAGGCAACACACGCTCATTTTTCGGCACCCCTCTATATTTTATGCTTTTTTAGGGGATAAAACAAGTTTAGTGGATATAAAAAAACATCCATATGCCAAGACTGATATAATCATTGGTTTTTGGATGTTTAATAAACTATTTATTTTAGTCTTCATTTATACTAAGTACTTCTATGTCTAATATATGATCTGTTTCTGAAAGTCCATTTATCTTTAGATGATATGATACCTCAATATTGCCAACTAGATTTTCATCTACATTTATATGAATAGATTTTGTTCTTGTTTCCATTATAAATTCACCGTAAGGCGTTCCATAATTTGACTCATGACTAGTGCCTGGTTCAAATGTAAGCTTCGACACATTGTTTCCTGATCTACTCAAGTGAACTAAATCTTTTTTTATCTTAAGCATTGTCTTTGTGCCTTGCATACCTGATAACTCAGATTCGTCGTAAAACACAAATATAACAC
>JBARWW010000020.1:0-1874 GCA_049647005.1 Acidaminobacteraceae bacterium
GGTGATAGACCAATACTTATGACTGTTTTGAATACAATGCTGGATTCAGTTATAATATTAAAAGACAATATTATATTTTTTGCTAATATTCCTGCTTTAAAGTTATTTGGATACAAATATCCTAGGGATATAATCGGTCGTGATATAGTTAAGCACATAGAAAGCGAAGAATTTTCAAGTGTTATTGAAAAACACGAAAAGTGTGTAGAGCTAAAAAGTCGATTTGAAGAAAAGATAATAAATCTTGAAGGTGATGTGTCTGATGTAGACATAAATGTTTCAAATATAGACGTGGATCTTCTTATGCTTACAATTAGAGATATAAGTAAACGAAAGATTCTAGAGAAAGAGAAAGAAAGTAATACAGACACAATTATTAAGATGAAAAGCAATTTGAAAGTTACTCAAGAAAAACTCATTTCACAAGAACATATGGCTGGAATAGGTCAACTTGCAACAGGAATTGTTCATGAAATATTTAACCCATTAGGATTTGTAATGAGTAATTTTTCTACTCTAAAAACATATTTTAACGACATGACATGTATGGTTGACGAAATTAATGAAAATGATGAAATTACAAAAGAAAAAATAATGGAAATAGAAAATAAATATGATATTGAATTTATTTTGTCAGATATTAAAGATCTGTTTACAGATGTAGAAGAAGGAATATCTAGAATAAATGGAATTATTCTAAATTTGAAGAAGTTTTCTAGACAAGAAGTTGATGAATTTATAGAATACGATATAAATGAGGGGATTCAAAGTACTCTTGTTGTAGCTAAAAACGAGTATAAATATATAGCTGATGTTGAAACAAAACTGGAAGACTTGCCTTATACAAAAGCAAACGCTTCAAAGATAAATCAGGTTTTACTTAACTTAATAGTAAATGCATCATATGCGATAAAAGATAAAAATTCTGATGAGAGAGGATTAATTAAAATAAACACTTTTGAACAAGATAACTTTATTGTTTGTGAAGTAATAGATACCGGTATAGGTATGAACGTTGAAGTATATGATCAAATATTTGAACCTTTCTATACTACTAAACCAGTAGGAATAGGTACTGGACTAGGTCTTAGTATTTCATATGATATAATAACAAAGCAACACGGTGGTTATATAAGTGTAGAGAGTGAAAAGGGTAAAGGCAGCAAGTTTACAATAAAAATACCAATTATAGAATTTGAAGCAGAATAAAAAGGTGCTTTATAAAATGGTGGTGGATATATGAATTTATTAATTGTAGATGATTCTAAAATGATACGAATGATGTCACGTGATATTTTAGTTAATAACAATATTGATGCAAACATATTATCATGTGAATCAGGCTATCTAGCTTTTGATATGTTAAAAGATAATAATATAGATGTTATTTTACTTGATATAGTTATGCCTAGTTATACTGGTATAGAAGTGCTTAAAGATTTAAAAGAAGGTGGATATCTTGATAAAATAAGAGTACTTATGTTTTCTTCGTTATCGGATAAATTTGCTCTTAAAGAATGTTTTGAACTAGGAGCCTTTGATTATATATTAAAGCCACTTGAACCAATTGAATTTATATCAAGAGTTAGTAATGCGCTTACAGATCAAAGACTTAGGATTGAATTAAGTAAAAGTTTAGAGGAAAAAACAAATCAAAATAAGCAACTTGAAGATCTTAACTTGAAACTTAAAGAAACACAGGCAGAGTTAATACATAAAGAGCAAATGGCTGGTATAGGTAGGCTTGCAGCTGGAATAGCACATGAAATAAATAATCCGCTTGGTTTTATATCAAGTAATATTGAAACGCTAAAAGAATATAGCATTACATTTAAAATTATAGAGGAGTTATTTAAACATATAATAGACAATTC
>JBARWW010000021.1:0-9045 GCA_049647005.1 Acidaminobacteraceae bacterium
GAATCAAGAAAAGATGACAAAAAATACGATAGCTTCAATTAATGAGTCTAGTCAAGTAGCCATGGAATATGGAAACGCCAGTATTGAGCCAGACCATATACTACTTGCAATGCTAAAACTTGAAAATAGTCTTGTTAAGTCAGTTGTGCAGTTAGTAACAGATAAGCCAGATGAATTTGAGACAGAATTACTCAAAATTATTGAAAAAAAACCAAAAGTTTCTGGTGGTGGATCAATTTATATTTCTAATAAAGTAAATCAGATTCTAAGTATATCTGAAAAAGTAGCTTCTAGGATGCAAGACCAGTATGTAAGTGTTGAGCATCTTTTAATTGCTATGATAGACAAAGCAGATTTACAATTAATTAAGTTGTTTGGTGATTTCAATATAAATGAACAGTCGGTTCTAGAAGCGCTAAAAAGTATAAGAGGCAATAAGCGAGTACTTAGTGATGACCCTGAGCAGACTTATAAAGCTCTTGAAAAGTATGGTGTGGATTTGGTTGAAAGAGCAAAGGACAATAAACTTGATCCTGTGATTGGTCGTGATGAAGAAATTAGAAGGACTATTAGAATTTTATCAAGAAAGACAAAAAATAATCCAGTTCTAATAGGTGAACCTGGTGTTGGTAAAACTGCAATTGCAGAAGGACTAGCTATGCGTATAGTTAGAGGAGATGTTCCTGATAGTTTAAAAGATAAGACTATATTTTCACTAGATATGGGTTCTCTAATTGCAGGAGCCAAGTTTAGAGGTGAGTTCGAAGAACGTTTAAAGGCTGTTCTTGATGAGATTAAATCAAGCGATGGTAAGATTATACTATTTATAGATGAACTTCATACAGTTGTTGGTGCTGGTAAAATAGATGGAGCACTTGATGCGGGCAATATGTTAAAACCATTACTTGCAAGAGGTGAACTTAATTGTATTGGGGCGACTACTCTAATGGAGTATAAAAAGCATATAGAAAAAGACGCTGCACTTGAACGTAGATTCCAACCTGTTATAGTAAGCGAACCAAGTGTTGAGAGTACTATTACTATACTTCGTGGTCTTAAAGAAAGATATGAGTTATACCATGGGGTTAGAATAAATGATGGTGCACTTATCCAAGCTGCAAGACTTAGCAATAGATATATATCAGATAGGTTTTTACCAGATAAAGCTATAGATCTTGTGGATGAAGCATGTGCTCTTATAAAAACTGAAATTGAGTCTATGCCGATTGAACTTGATGAAATGTCACGTAAGATGATGATGCTTGAGATAGAGCTTGCGGCGCTTGAGAAAGAAAAAGATAAAGCTAGTAAAAAAAGAAAGTCTGAGTTAAATGAAGAATTTGCAAATCTAAAGGATATATTTAATTCTAAAATTGCGGTGTGGAAAAATGAAAAGAATGATTTAGATAAGGTTTCAAATTTAAAAGCAGAAATTGATAGTGTTAATAATGACATTCAAAAAGCTGAAAGAGAATATAATCTAAGTCAAGCTGCTGAACTTAAATATGGAAAATTACCTGAACTTGAGAAAACACTTAAAGAATTAGAAAGTATAGAGCAATCAGAGAATCATATGATAAGAAAAGTTGTAACTTCTGAAGAAATTGCAGGAATTGTTTCAAATTGGACAGGTATTCCACTCGAAAAGTTAGTTGAGGGCGAAAGATCAAAACTTCTTCACTTAGAAGATGAAATTAAACGTAGTCTTATAGGTCAAGATGAAGCAGTAAATAAAGTTTCAGATGCAATTCTTAGATCAAGAGCAGGAATTAAAGATCCAAGTAAACCTATTGGTTCATTCTTATTTTTAGGTCCAACTGGTGTAGGTAAAACTGAACTTGCAAAACAACTTTCGTATTCACTATTTGATTCAATTAAAAATTTAGTAAGAATAGATATGAGTGAGTACATGGAAAGGCATAACGTTTCTAGATTAATTGGAGCTCCGCCAGGATATGTTGGTTATGAAGAGGGAGGTCAATTAACGGAAGTAATAAGAAGGCAGCCATATTCAGTTATATTATTTGATGAAGTCGAAAAAGCACATCCAGATGTCTTTAATGTGATGCTTCAAATTCTTGACGATGGACATGTTACAGATGCACAGGGTCGTACTGTGGACTTTAAAAATACGATTATAATCATGACTTCAAACCTAGGTTCGGAGTATTTAATTAATGGTATGAATGACAATGAAGAGATTGATGAGAGTGCAATTGAGAGTGTGAATAGAGAACTTAGAGTTCATTTTAGACCAGAGTTTTTAAACCGATTAGATGAGATTGTTATATTTAAAGCACTTGGTCAAAGTGTTACTTTAAAAATTATTGATTTATTAATTAAGGATATAGAAAAGAGACTTAGTGAACAAGATATAACAATAGAGGTTAGTGAAGAAGCTAAAAAGTATATATTGGATAAATCTTATGATATAAACTATGGAGCAAGACCTCTAAAGAGATACCTTCAAAAGACAATTGAAACATTGCTTGCAAGAGCAATTCTTTCAGGAACTCTTGTTGGTGGAGAGATAGCAAAAGTTGTAGTAGAAGATAATGAACTTAAAATCTTAAATTAGTAGAAAAAGTGAAAGTATATAAAAAAGCGAGCGATTTTGCTCGTTTTTTTATGTTTGAATCATCTATGCAGCTTCTACACTTTAACATTTGCTTACGACCTTTTCAACAATGTTACATCTAACTAATGAAATCAAAGATAGGCCCTTAGAATAAACAGATGATTTAGATGAAAATATGATAAAATTATTTGTAGTATAAAGATAAAATATTTTGCTTATGAAAATTGAGAGAAAATTGATTTTACAGATGGTAGAGGCAACATAGAAAAGGACTGGGGTAGATCTTTTCCAATCTCTTATGTTTGGATTCAATCTAATCACTTCGATGACGAGTCAACAAAATTGTTTTGCTCAGTAGCCATAATACCATTTTTATCATTCTCATTTACAGGTTATATATGTAGTTTAATTCATCAGGGTGTGGAATACCGCTTTGCAACTTATAACGGGACAAAGTTAATAGTTAATGAACGCTCAGATACTAGTGTTCATCTGAAATTTGAGAACAGTAGATATAGTTTGGAAATTAAAGGTGACCTAACAGATACCAAAAAACTTTTGGCTCCTAAAATGGGATTAATGGATAAAACAATAAAAGAAGGTTTGTCTGGAAAAGTAGAGATTCTATTGAAAGATAAAACAAATCAAATAATTCTTAATTCAAAAAGGTTATCAGTGTGGAATGGAATTGGTGGATAGCTTGCTTGCTAAGTAAATATGTTATACTAATTTTAATGAGGTGAAGCATGAATTTAAAAATATTAAGTGAAAATGACTATATGGAATATTATAAATTTTATAAATCAATATACAAAAATAGACCTAGAAAAAAAGATGACATGTCTAGCATGCTCTTATCAATTCTTAAAAATAAAAGCACTATAAATAGGAGAGTTAAATTAAAAGCATTATTAGTTTATAGCTCCGGTATTCCTATAATGGGGACTCTTTTAGCACAAGTAGATGATATGAATACATACATTCAAATGAGTTTCTTTGAAGCGGTTTCTAAAGATGAAACCGCTTTTTCACTAATACTTAAAGAGACACAAATTACTGGTGAATTATGGGGAGCAAAGTCTATTTCGGGATCTCTAAATATTCATGTGAATTATGGATTAGGCTTTTTAAATTCACACTATGAAAAAGAAGCAAGTTTTGGAATGAATTATAATCCAGATTTTTATAATGCTCTATTTTTAAAAGAAGGTTTTGAGACGATAGACTTGGTTACTTATAAGCAGGACATGAAAAAATTTGAATTACCATTATCAGAAAGACTACTAAAAAAAATAAATTCTAAGTATAAGGTAAGAACAATGGATTATAAGAATTTCAAAAGAGATATTAAGATTTATACAGAGTTAAATAATGATGCTTTTAAACATCATTTATTCTATTTTAAGAGGAATTTTAAGGAGGATTATGAACTATTTAAACCCTTTAAAATGCTACTTAAAGAAGAAAATCTTTTAATAGTAGAAAAAAATAATAAGCCTATTGGATTTATGCTTTGGTATCCAGATTATAATGAGCTAATACCAACTGGAAAATCACTTTCTATAAAGACAGTTATAGATCATAAGATTTTACATAAGAAGATAAGTACCTTTAAAATAGTCGAGATTGGTGTTATTGAATCAGAACAAAAAAGTGGTGCCATACTTTCATTATTTGACGCACTTAATCAAATTACAAAAGATAGGTATGACTTTTGTGAATCGTCATGGATACTAAAAGATAATAGAGATTCAAGTAACTTTGGTATTAAGTGGTCAGAAGGTGAATACAAAAAATACGCAGCCTATACTAGGTCAATTCATGTTTAAAACAAGCGATATTGATGACTGTACTAAAGACGTGTGTGATATAAATGAATCTCAAAAAACAGAATTAATGTATCTTGAAAGACTAAATCCATGTAAACAGATATATTATATGGATAAATCAGCTTTTATCACTTCCTATCACCAAAGTGTAGACATTTTTAATTTTATAGCAAAATTAAATTTGCGAGTATCTCTAAATATTATTGGTAAGCCTTATTCTATCTCAGAGAAAGGCTATTTTGGTGATAATAATCAAGTAAGTGATCTTATTAAAGGGATAAAAGGATTAAAGCTTGTACTCAATGGAGACATTGGGCTAGATCTTCCATACGCTTTTACTTTATCAAGTCATGAGTTTTATAATAGGTTTGAAACATTTGATCATTATTTGAAATCACTTAGAAGTCACTATAGGTATAGGGTAAAAAAATCACTTAAAAAGTCAGCTAATATAATAATGACTAAGATTGATCAGGGTGATTTTAATAAAGAACACCATAATTTGTATCTAGAAGTTTATCAAAATTCTAAAGATAAGTTGGAATGTTTAAGTATGGAATTTTTTCGAGCGTTTCCAAGTGAAATTTATGAATTTAGAATTATTGACTCAGAAAAATCAGGTGAACTTGTTGGATTCGTTCAACTTGTTCAAAAATCAAACAAATTAACTTTTTTATTTGGTGGATTTAAAAAAGAACATAATAGAAAGTATGATTTATATATGACTATGCTAATAGAAATTATACGAATTGCTATTGAAAGAAAAGTTGAAATCATAGAGTTTGGTCAAACTGCAGAAGAAACAAAACTAAAAATAGGATGTGTTGCCGTTAAGAAATACTTATATGTGCATCACTCAAATAGACTATTAAATTTATTTATCGCTAAGATATTACCATTATTATCTTATAAAGCACATTCAGAGATATATAATGTGTTTAAGGAAGAATCATGAAGATTATTTTAAAGAAAGCAAGAAAAAAAACTCCATTTACATGGATTAATCCAATTAAGGTAGAGCCTCTAGAACTAGAGTATCTTAAGGCTGTGATTGATGATCTAAATTTAAATAGTGTTATCATAGATGATTTATATAATAATGAAAAAATCATAGGTGATATAGTCGTTTTAAATGGCTATAACACTGCAAGAAATCAAATGATGAGAGAAGCTAAAGAGATAAAAGAAAAATCGCCTGAGACTATTCTTATAGCATCAGGAGTAGATGTACAGGTTAATTGGAAGCTTTATGAAGATAGTGATTTTGATTATATAGTTTTCTCTAATAAATTAAGTGTTTTTAAAGACTTAATTGAACACATAGTATTTAAAAAAGAAATTTTATTTAATGGTATTTTGAATTTATCTTTATCGTTAGAAAAAGAAAGGATATTTGCTGATAGTGAAGCTATGACAACTTTTGAGGATATTAAACCATCTAGATCATACTTTGATAAGATTAAGGATCAAACTCGCTATTTATTATATGATAATGTAGCTTTAGTAAAACACTCACATAGCTGTCCTCATATGTGTGAATTTTGTTTTTGTAAACAACTAAATAAGGGTCATTATGTTAGTAGAACTTATGATGACTTGCTATTGGAGATGGAAAGCCTAGTAGCAAATTATTACTGGATAGTAGATGATGTATTTATCAGTAACAAAGTTGAAGCAAGATCTTTTATAGAAACATTTAAAAACAAGTCTTTTAAGATGATTGTCTATCTAAGAGCAGATTTTATTGTAAATAACTTAGACCTAGTGAAAGAATTAAAAAATGCAGGTATTATTGAAGTGATTGTAGGTTTTGAATCTATTAAAGCAAGTGTCTTAGAAGTATTTAATAAGGGTTATACACCCGATATAAACACTAAAGCAATTACAATTTTAAAAAATGCTGATTTGTCATTTACAGGACTTTTTATGATAGATATTAGTTACCAATATAAAGATTTTAAAGCATTAAAACATTATATAAAAAAACATGAAATTATTAATTATACTTTTTCGATTTTTACACCATTAATGGGAACTGATATATATAAATTATATGAAAAGGACATCATAGATTTTAAGTGTGAGAACTATGATTTTTTACATCTAGTTTTAAAACCACTAAAAATGAATGCACTTACTTTTAAAATTGCTTTTGCTGACTTATTTGTATTTCAGTATTTTCATTCTAAATTCGTAAGACAATTTATATATAAGATATTAAAAGATAGTTTCAAAGGACGGTTTAGTTAAAATACACTTTACTTTAAAAAGTATTGAATAAAAAAGCAAAATTATAATGAAAGCATAAAAAGAGGTGTAAATGAGTAATCAGAAGGTGTGGAACTTTTGGGCACCAAGATACAAGAGTCTTTGGGTGCAAAAAGTATCTTTAAAACCAACAAGAACAAAAGTATTGTCTATTATAGAAAAAAAATTTAAAAGTAAAAATATCAAATCATATATAGATATTGGATGTGGCGTAGGTGAGTTAATATGCGAAGTAGAGTCACAGTTTAAAACAGAAAAAAGTTATGGCTTAGATTACTCCTCTTCTATGATTGATATTGCTTCTAAATTAAAGTTGAAAACTCAGTGGTTTTGTCATGATATTCATGATTTTGAAACTGACGAAAAAATGGATTTGATATTATGCACACATTCGTTTCCATATTATAAGGATCAGAAATACGTACTAAGTAAATTTAGCAAATTGTTAAAGAGTGATGGTATATTACTGATTGCATTTGCCAGTAAAAATTCTTTTTATGACGCCTTATGTATGTCTTTTGTTAAGCTAACAACAGGCAAGGCTAAGTATCCGTCAGTGACTGAGTTTATTGAACTTGCCTCATATGACTTAAATCATTTGAGCACAACAAGAGTAAAAGAGAAATGGTATATGCCTAGTATTTATATTTTTGAAATGGAGCCTAAAAATGACTAATGTATTATTAGTACGATTAAAACCTCATAAAGATACCATAGGCCTAAAACATGTCATGATATGTGAACCACTAGAGCTTGAATATTTGGCATCTAATTTAGAGGCTGATTTAAAAGAAGAGTACAAGCTTATTATTATTGATATGTTACTTGATAATACAAAACTTATAGATCACATAAAAAATTATAAAGCGGGCGTTGTAGTATTTACTGGATATAACACTCACGTAAATTTGATAAAAGCTTTTTCAAAAGAAATTAAAGCATTTGACTATAACATTGTAACGGCAGTGGGTGGTGTTCACGTTGAAGTGGTACCTAGTGACTTTGTTGATAAAAACATCGACATTTTGCTTTGGAAGAATGGGATTGACGCTTTTAA
This sequence comes from Acidaminobacteraceae bacterium, assembly GCA_049647005.1. GTDB lineage: Bacteria > Bacillota > Clostridia > Peptostreptococcales > Acidaminobacteraceae > JBARWW01. The sequence continues at coordinate 7,733 of JBARWW010000021.1, forward strand.
TATATTTTTAAGGGGTTTAAAAGTTGGCAATTCTATTTCTACAATACAAAGTTATATTGATAAGCAGACCTTAAATTCATCATTTGATTATAAGCATCCAGACCGAGAAATAAATGCATCTTATAGAAGTAAGTATTATTACATGTTTCATAATCCATGTGCTTTAATAAAAACATCTTTTGGATGTCCATTTAAATGCTCATTCTGTTTTTGTCATAAGATTACAAATGGACAGTATTATGAAAGAGATATTGAAGATGTAATCTTAGAACTAAAAGGTATAAATGAAAAAGAAATATATATAGTTGATGATAATTTCTTGTTCTCAGAAAATAGAGTCAGAGAATTTATTAACGCCCTAAAAAAAGAAAAACTTAATAAGAACTTTTTAATATATGGCCGAGCTGACTTTATAGCAAAACATCCACTATTAATGTCTGAATTTAAGGAAGTTGGACTTCAGGGAGTTATAGTTGGTATCGAATCAGTAAGAGAAAGTGATCTTGAGTCCTATGATAAACTGACTACTGTTAAAATCAATGAAGAGGCTGTAGCGATTCTAAACAAATTAGATGTAGAGTGTTATAGCACACTAATAATTCCACTAGATTTTAGTAAAAAGGACTTTAAGGATTTAAAAATTTGGTTAAGGAAAACATCTGTTAATTTTGTTAATTTACAACCTTTAACACCTTTAAAAGGCACTGATATTTACTTTGAGTATGTAAAAGATTTTATAGAAGATCCAGGAGACGTAGAGTTATGGGATATAGCCCATATAGTTTTAAATCCAAAATACATGTCCAAAAGAATGTTTTATTTTAGAATTTTGAAATTGTATTATGAAATTGTGATGCCGCCAAAACACCTTATTCGACTTGTTAAAAAGTTTGGTTTAACTCCAAATATAAAAATGTTAATAGGAAGTTCTAGAGTGTCACTACAATACATCATAAAAATGATTAGAGGTTAATATGAAAAAAATATTGTTAATACAACCAAGTCCATATGATAAAAATCATAAACCTATTAAAAAGAAAAAACTATATTTTGTTGGACTTGCCATGCCTCTACTTGCTGCAATGACGCCTAAGGACTGGGAAGTTGAGATATGTATAGAAACTATTGAAGAAGTTCCACTAGATACTGATGCATGTCTTATAGCCATAAGTACAATGGGGCATGGAGTTCTAAGGTCAATAGATCTTGCTAAACATTATAGGTCTAAGGGCAAAAAAGTTATTTTAGGTGGCTATATGGCATCTATTATGGCAGAAGAAGCTGTTCAATTTTGTGACGCCCTTGTTATAGGG
>JBARWW010000022.1:0-2763 GCA_049647005.1 Acidaminobacteraceae bacterium
ATTAAAGATTTAGATATAATTGGATTTACACTTCAGTATGAGTTGTCGTATTCAAATATCTTAAATATACTTGATTTAGGTGGGCTTCCATTTTTAACTAAAGATAGAGATGAAAGTCATCCAATTATTATAGCTGGAGGTCCATGTGTTTATAACGCAGAACCTATTGCTGATCTTATGGATATAATGATAATAGGTGAAGGTGAGGAAGTTACACTTGAACTTATAGAATTATACAAAAAAACTATTAAAGTGGGCAAAACTAGACAAGAATTCTTTGAGGAAGCTGCCAAGATTCAAGGTGTTTATGTACCTTCACTTTACGAAGTTTCTTATAAAGAAGATGGAACAATCGCGAGCTTTACTTCAAAAGTTGAAGGCTTATCAAATAAAATTGAGAAAAGAATTATTGAAAATCTTGATGATGTATATTATCCAGATAGATTCTTAGTACCTAATGTTGAGATTGTTCATGATAGAGCAATGGTAGAAATCTTTAGAGGATGTACTCGTGGTTGTAGATTCTGTCAAGCTGGTATGATTTATAGACCTCTTAGAGAAAAATCTGTAGAGACGATAACATCGGTTGTTGAGCAAATTACAAAAAACACTGGTTATGAAGAACTGTCACTTGCATCTTTAAGTACTCTTGATTACTCAAAGATAGAAGAGTTAGTTAAGTCCCTAATAAAGACTTATGAAGGTGATAAGATTGGTTTATCATTACCTTCTCTTAGAGTTGATGAATTTTCTGTTGAAATATTAAAAGAGATACAAAAAATAAGAAAAACAGGTCTTACATTTGCGCCAGAAGCTGGTACTCAAAGATTAAGAGATGTAATCAATAAAGGTGTTACTGAAGAAGATTACAGATCAACTATGGAACAGATTTTTGCACTTGGTTGGAGCCGAGTTAAGCTATACTTTATGATTGGACTTCCAACTGAAACATATGAAGATCTTGATGGTATTGAAGATGTTAGTAATTTAGCAACGTATCTTTATAAAAAGACTCCTATGGAATTAAGAGGACAAGCGGTATCGGTTACTACAAGCGCGTCTTGTTTTGTTCCGAAACCATTTACTCCATTCCAATGGATGCCTCAAGATACAATGGAAACTTTTAAAGAAAAACAAATGTACTTAAAAGATAGAATTAAGAACAAAAAAATCAAATTTACCTATCACGATCCTAAGACAAGTTATCTTGAGGGTGTATTTGCTCGTGGTGATAGAAGACTTTCAAAAGTTGTTATACGTGCATTTGAGCTTGGAGCTAAATTTGATGGATGGGGTGAATTCTTTAACCTTGAAATTTGGGAGCAAGCATTTGAAGAATCTGGAATTGACCCACACTTCTACGCAAATAGAGAGAGATCTTATGATGAAATTTTGCCATGGGACTTTATTGATATTGGTGTAACAAAAGACTTCTTAATCGAAGAAAACGAAAAAGCAATTAATGGTGTACTTACCAAAGACTGTAGAAGTACATGTTCGGGTTGTGGTGTAAATCAAGGATTTTTAGGCGGTGTGTGCTAATGACGATTTTAAGACTTTTATATAAAAAACATGGAGTAATGAAATTTATTTCTCATCTAGATATGGTTAGATTAACAGAGCGAACTTTTAGACGAGCTAAGTTACCACTAAGATTTTCTAATGGTTTTAATCCTCATCCAAAGATCTCTTTTGGTGCACCACTTTCAGTAGGTGTAACAAGTGATTATGAAGTTTTAGATGTAGAGTTAATTGAAGAAATTGACATAAATGAATTTCTTGCAAATCAAGAAAAATTTGTTCCAGCAGGGATAACATTCTTTGAGGGAAAATATATAGATAAATCAAAGGCACTTATGAGCATGTTAAGTGATGCTACATTTATGCTAAGAACAAATGTTACATCTATTAGTTTAGAAGAACTAAGAGTTAAGTTAGATGAGTTTTTAGCTCTTGATGAAATTATGATTGAAAAAGCAACAAAAAAGAAAATAATTAAGCAAGTTAACATTAAGCCACTAATAGGTAACTTTGCTATAGTATCAGCTGATGATAATGAGATTATAAGCAATGTAACTGTAGTTTCTGGATCAAGTGGAAACTTAAAGCCAGACGTTCTACTTAATACATTTTATAAGTTTTTAGATGTAGAGTATGAGACGCACTTTACTAGAATTCATAGAACTATGTTATTTGGTAGAGAAAATGGTAGAAAGGTACCTCTGTTTGATATGAAGTAGGTGTAAAAATGAAAACAATAGTATTTGATAAAGGGAGAGTGTTTGAAACTTCTGCAATCGTAGAGTTGGGTGAAGTTATAAATCTGTCTATAAAAAAAACATATGACACACCAAAACTTGGTGATATATATATAGCACGTATCATAAACGTAATACAGGGGCTTGACGCTGCATTTGTAGATATAGGATGCAGTAAGAGTGGCTTCTTGTATAAAGGTGACACTGTGGCCTTTAAGAAGGACAAAAAGGCTACTACACGTGATTGTTTTAAATCAGGTGAAACGATAGTCGTTCAAATTATAAAAGAAGAAGAAGGAGATAAAGGTGCTAAATTATCACAGATTTTATCTTTTAACGGTGAAAAATTAGTCTATCTACCCCTCGAATCTCACATTGGTATATCAAAAAAAATTAAAGATAATGAAGTTCGAGCTAGGCTTAGTAATCTAGCTAAAAAGATTCTTTGTGGTGACGGTTTGATTTTTAGAACAAATATTGAATTGCTTAGTGATGAAGAAATTAC
>JBARWW010000023.1:0-11139 GCA_049647005.1 Acidaminobacteraceae bacterium
CAAAAGAGAGCTTCTAAACTATATATTATGACTATTTATAAATTAGTAATTAATTCCTTGCTTGGAGATGGTATATTTATTGCAGAAACAACTTTTTCAGGACTAACTTTTTCTTTTGCAACTTCAAGCGCACTATTAACAGAAGCAACGTCACCTGTGAATAAGACAATTGCTTTTCCGCCTAATCCTAATGTAAGAGAAATTTTTAGTAATTCTACATTTGAAGATTTTTTTATATAATTAGCGCCATAAATTCCAGATGATAGATCTTTAGTTTCAAATATTCCAAGTGCATCTATATCTGAGCTATCAAATTTCGCATTAATTTTTTCAAGTACACCATCTGCAACACTTGCAATAAGCTTAGATCCAATTAATGTATCTCCAGCTATATATTCGCCTTCATCCATAGCATCTTGCAATGCTGCAACTTCTCCAGTAACTATAACAAAGTACTTACCTATACATATCATTCTATTATCTATAATTTGCACATCCGCTCTTTTCGTCATAGCATCTGTAGCTTCAATACCCTTTCCAATACTTCTAAATTCTATAACACCTATTGCTTTTCCCATATTACACCTCTATTATAAATCTATTTTCTAAATCATATAATACTAATATACTACAAATCTTATATAATAATCTACAAATTTTTTTGAATATTTTTTTCTAATTTTTTTATAATTGACATTTTTCACTTATGATGATAATCTTATATTATAATGGTTACAAATTAGTTTCCTTTACACAAATTTTTACTTTGAACTTTGACGTTACTTTTAAAGGAGGTATATTATTATGAAAAAAACTTTAGATATACCAAAGTACTTAATTGAACATGGTGTAAAGCCATCTTATCAGAGGATTCGAATACTTGATTATTTTTCTAAATATAAATCACATCCGACTGTAAATGAGATATATGATAGTGTTATATCGGAAATACCAACATTATCAAAAACTACTGTATATAATACGCTTAACTTATTTGTAAAAAATAAAATTATACAAGAAATACTTATAGAAGAAAATGAAGTTAGATACGACTGGGCTACTAGTGAACATGGCCACTTCAAATGCGAAGTATGCGAAATCCTATTTGATATACCTTTTTCTATAGACTTAGAAAATTATCCGAGTTTAAAAAATTCAATTATAAACGAAAGACATGTCTACTTTAAAGGGATATGTAACTTATGCATAAGTAAAAGCAATAAATTTTAAGGCTTTTAGAGCCTTTTTTTAATTACAGAGTTTTTGTTTCATAAATTAAAGTTCTATCTTAATCTGATGGAAAATATATCGGTTGATTTATTCTATTTTAGCTGATATTATAATAGATACTTATAAAAAAAGGAGTAATGAATATGCAATTACTTAAACTATTAATTAAATATATCGAGGAGCATAACGTTGACTATAGTTATATCGCTCGCGAACTTGAACTAGAAGAACAAGAGTTAAAAAGAATGCTTTATTGGGATGAGGATTTATTATTATCTGAATTAGACGATATAATGAGTGCTATTGGTATTTCTTATAAAGATCTATCAGGTGATTTGATTCCAAATACCACTGAGATTTCATTCGAAACATCAGTTAGTAAATTGATGGAAAATCTTTCTTTAGAAGAAAGGAACATGCTTGAACAATTAATCGAAGCAGTTGAATCTGATTCAACTCACCTAGCTAACATCCACGTTTCTAAAAATTATATAAATTAAACATTTTGCGATTTAATTCGTAATTTTTATTGTATTGAAAAAAGACTTAAGCAAATGCTTAAGTCTTTTTTATTTATAAAGCAACAATTAATATGCTTTTGTTATAATTCTATATCAAAATTTATTTTGAAAACACTATACAGTCGCAGTCTTCCGATTATTCCAAAGATTTTTTGTAATTATAAAAATCCGAAAGTTCATCTATTAATAAAGGAAAAATAGTTAAAAACTCATTAAGAAACTCGTATATATTATCATATTCTTTGTTTTTGATACAAACTTCTATATTTTGTATCAAATCCGTTAATTGATTAGTGCTAAAGTAAAGTAGTGTACCTTGAACACTATGAAGTTGATAGTAAATTTGTTCTATATCTTTCTGCGCTAAATCATCCAATATAGTTGTATATTTCTCTCCATATTCTTCTATTGCATACTCCATCATTACAAGAAAATATTTACTACCTAGCAAATCTGATTTTTCAAGTATATTTTCCATTGATAAGTATTTGTATTCAAGAGTATCACCATCTTTTATCACTGATTTTGAAGCATTATTCTCTTCCCTCAGAGGAAATTTAATCTTATCTTTCAAAATATTCTTCATAACTTTAGAAAATACATCTTCTGTAATCGGTTTTGATATATAGTAATCAAATCCAGCATTTAAAAATCTTTCTTCATCTCCCTTAAATGCTTCAGCAGTTAAAGCGACCAAGCAAATATTCTTATTGTCATCTTCAAGCTTTCTTATTCGCTTAGCCGTTTCTATACCGCCTAAATTCGGCATGCTACTATCTAAGAACACTATTTCATACTTTTTATTTTTTATTTCATCTAAAGCTAAAAGACCATCTTCAACGACGCACACATCAAAATTGTATGTTTGTTTTAAAAAAGTTTTAAAGTAAATTTGGTTCACACGATCATCTTCTGCAACCAAAACTGTTATACTATCCTTTAAAAATAATGGCTCAAAAAAATCTTCTTCAAACTCTACTTCTTTTCTTGAACTTTGATTTAGATGCAAATTAAATAAAAAAGTAGTCCCCAAGCTGACTTCACTAATAACATCTACATTTCCAGACATTAGATTTATCAAGTGCTTTGATATCGCAAGTCCAAGTCCGGTACCTCCAAATTTCCTAGATATTGAAGAATTATCTTGTTTATAATCATCAAATATAAATTCTATTTTATCACTTTCCATTCCAACACCTGTGTCTATAACTTCAAATCCGATATCTATATTTCCATCAATTTTGCTTCTAAGTTTAACGTTTAATTTTACGTATCCTTTTTCAGTAAATTTAATTGCATTTCCAATTATATTTATAAGAATTTGTCTAACTTTATTGCTATCACCGTACAAATACCTTGGTATACTTTCATCAATATCAATTTTAAAATCAATATTTGCATTTATAAGTTTACCTTGAAAAAGGTTTGTCAAAGAATTCATTAAATAAATAAAATCGAATGCATATTTTTCGAGTTCAATTTTTCCACTCTCAATTTTAGATAAATCTAAGATATCATTAACTAATTCAAGAAGTAAATTACCCGAAGACAATATGTTGTTAGTATAATTTACAGAGAGCATATCAAGATTATTATTTAAAAGTAATTTTGACATACCGAGTATAGAGCTAAGAGGAGTTCTGATTTCATGACTCATATTTGCTAAAAACTTGCTTTTATAATCACTTACAGCTTTTGATTTATCAAGTTCTTCCACAAGCAACATCTCTAGATGTTTATTATCAGTTATATCTTGCATCATTCCATATACTTTTTTTTGATTTCCAAAATCATCGTATATAAAATTACCACGTGTAAACATCCACTTTATGCTACCATCTTTAGCTATAATCCTAAATTCAAGGCTAAATTCACATCCATCTTCAAAGGACTTCTCGTTTACCATTTTTACACGTTCATAGTCATCAGGGTGAATATATTTCATAAACAAATTATAGTCTTCAGTAAAGCTATTTGCTTCTTCTCCAAGTAGTTCGTACATTTGTTCTGACCATTTTTGATTATTTAATTGTATATTGTTTTCCCAATCGCCGATTTTACCAATTATTTGTGTACGGTTTAAGCGATCACTTAAATAATATTCCTCTGTTTTATCAGAGTGAATTAAGTAAACAAAATTATCAGGGTGAGTAAGTTTACTTATCTCATAACAATTTTCATCAAATATAATTTTTTGAAATTCAGTATCAGATGAAACAAATTCACTGTAGCACTCCATCCACTTTAGATCCTGTACTATAATTACATCATTTAATTTTTTGCCACTTAAGTCATATTTAATATGAAAGTTAACCCTATATGATTCATTACATTCTATTATTACTATATCATCACTCGAAGTGTCGAGTTTTAATATAGGCAACTCTATTAAGTTAAAAAGACAGTCGCTCATATACATCCCTCACAATAGTAAAATCTAATTTTTAATTTTTGACTGATTAATAAAATCCTCTAATTCCTTTGGCCTTGAGATATAGTAACCTTGGATACAGTGACAGCCCAGTTCCCTTAAAATTTTTAATTGATTTGATGTCTCAACACCTTCAGCCACAACTTTGATTTGCATCTTACTACTGATAGCTATCATAGTTTCAACAAGAGTTTTATTAGTCGCATTGTCATGTTCCAATTTTTGTATAAACGATTGATCTATTTTAAGAATATCTACAGGATATCTACTCAGGTAAGAAAGTGATGAATATCCTGTTCCGAAATCATCTAGAGCTATATTAAATCCTAATCGTTTTATCCTATTCATTAGTATTGATAGTTTCTCTGAATCTTCCATAAGCACTCTTTCGGTTATCTCTAGTATAATTGACTCAGAAGGAACGTCATACATTTTGATTGCATCTTCTAAATTTTTTATGAAATTTAAGTCTAGAAGCTGAATTACCGATATATTAATTGCTGCTTTTATATTTTGATTTACTTCATTTTGTATTTTTTTAATACCTTTGCAAGCTTCAAATAATACAAATTTTCCAAGTGGTATAATTTGACCACTTGTTTCTGCAATTGGTATAAATTTGTTTGGGCTAATAAAGCCTTTAATTTTTGATTCCCAACGAACTAAAACTTCAACTGATGTAATTTCATCGGTTTCAATGCTTATAATCGGTTGATAATTTAAAAAGAATTCATTATTTTTAAGGCCATCCATCATCATCATTGATATTTCCACCTGCTCTAGAAGTTCTTCCTTTAAATCTTCTGAATAGACTTTCATATCCCCTTTGCTTTTATCTTTACCACGATTAAGTGCAATGTATGAACCCTTCATAAGTTCGGCCGGATTTTCTCCATTATCTGGAAACACAGAGATTCCTGCTGACACGGAAATATAAATTTTATTATTTTCAACTTCTATGCCATTTCTAAGTATTTTATTTAATCTTTTAATATATCTATATCCATCTAACTCAGGATCTTCACCTTTTATTAGAATTCCAAATTCATCTCCACCAAGCCTACTAATTTCATAAATATGATCAGATACTCCAGAACTTAAAACAGCTATTTGCTTTAATACTTCATTTCCAACATCAAAACCATAACTATCATTTATCATTTTAAATCCATCTACACCTAATACCATCACTGCAAATTTGTCTTGTCCAAATTCGCCTTTTGAAATAAATATCTCTTTTTCAAGATTTTCAATAAAGTAATTATAGTTTGTTCTTCCCGTTAGATTATCCTTATATGTCATATTTATAATTCTATCCATCATTATATTAAAACCTCTATTAGCTTCGCCTATCTCATCACCATAAGATTCATCGGCTCTGACATACAAATCACCAGTTGATGCTTGTAAAAAAACATTTTTTAGATCAAGCAAAGGTTTTGCTATCCTATTTGAAATAACTTTCGAAAAAATGAAACTCATAATAATTAAAACAATAGCAATTATAGCAATAATAATAATATTCTTGAGTAAGTTTTCATATATGTAGGACTTCGTAACTGCATAAACAATCGTCCAATTTTTAGTAACTTCAATTTTAGAGAAATAGTAGATGGTGTTTTTATTTTCATATTTATTTATGTAACTAATGTTGTCTTTTCCTAGAAATGCCTTCGTTTCTTGATATTTATCACTCACGTTTCTATGTGATAGAGTATCGTCAAATTTATTTGAGTATATAACGTCTCCATAATTGTTTGATAATAGTATGTCTACATCTTCTTGGATGCTAAAATCTGATATTATAGCATTTACTTTATCATGACCCATAACTCCACTTAGCATTCCTATTATAATATCAGAATCATTGTAAATTGGAACACTAAAAATCACTTTAGCTTTTTCAATTTCGTTATCTATAAATGTAATTACACGCTCACCTTTCATAACACTTTTGAAATAGTCTTCCTTAGACTGATTTGAATAATCCCCATAATCAGTAGCAATTACTTTTCCACTTTCATCTACTATAGTAAAGTAATCAAAGCTCTTAACACCTTCATAATTCATGTTTTTTATAATTAATAATGAGTATGAATTATTCAAACTCTTAACTAAGTTTAGATTGGTGTAAAGTTCCAATTCTCTTAATCGATTGTCCATCCATTCGCTCATTATTGATGATAAGTTCTTACTTGAAACGGTCATTGACTTATCAAAATCAGTTACAATTACTTTTTGATTATAGAATCCTGTGAATAAAACCATAGACAATACAAATAATATATTTATAGTAAGTAACACAGAAAAAAACTGTCGTTTAATTCCTTTTGTCTTTCCCATATAACACCTCTTTATTAAAAGCAACATTTGATCTAGCACTCTTCATACTACTTATACCCCATTCATTAATTTTAGCACAATTTATTAATTTTGACACAAGATATAGATTAACTTTAACTTTGAAAAAATAATCATTTTAAATTTTATGTATAAACATAAATAATCACCAAATATTTGATTTCTGGGCATAAAAAAAGAGAATACAAACTATTCTCTTCTTATAAATATGCTATATTTTCTCTTCTTTTAATTGTTCCATACCAAGATAGTCAAGAATAGTTTTTGCTCTTTCCTTTGTACTTCCAGTAACTTGTAGAAACTTAATGTTCTCAGATTTCAAGAATATTAAAATTGCTTCATCAATCATCTTAGCAATTTCTTCATCCTGCCATCTAACTCCATCTTTTTCATAACCAAATTCTCTAGGTAAATATATAATATGATCATAATCAGAAATATCTTCAAGAGCTAACATATACAAGTCCTTAAGAATTTCGATTTCTTTCTGTGATCTTTTCTTGTCACCTAACATAAATCTACCATAAATATATGGTACAAATGTTGCGTAATCAGTTAATGCAAAATCAAATTCTGAAAGCTTTGATTCTAACCTCTTCTGACCAAGGTATATACCATATTGTTCTGATATTGATTCAATCATACCCTTATCACGTAGGTAATCCGTTGAGTATTCAAATGCATATCCAACATCTAAGCCTGTAATCTTCATTTCAACATATAATTGTTGTATCAATGTAGTTTTGCCACACCTTGGTCCACCTAAAACAGCTATCCTAGTAGTCATTACTTTCACTCCATTATATCTTAATTTCAACTTTTTTATCAAAACTTAAGATGCGTAATACCGCTTAAGGATGATATTCTTTTGCACATAATATTAATAGTATGTTAACAAATCATTGTTGCATTAATAAAAGCCAAGCGTGCGCCTAGCTTTTAAAAAGCGCATTTTTATTATATCATTTGCCTACTTCTTATTCAAGCAAAAGGCGAATGTTTTTATAGCACAAATGCTAAAATGTTCTTCTTTTAAAAAAACACTATAAAATAGACTTAATGATAGTTATACCCAAATACATATACACAAATAAAACGATTGCTCTTATGATTGGCTTTTTCTTTAACCCACCAATCTTTTCAAATTTAACTTCCATAAACAAATACATAGAAAGCCATATAACAATTCCAAGTACTAGTACTATTGTTTGCATTACATCACTCATAATTACCCCCATAATATTAAATTTAATTATTTGTCATATTGTTTACTTCTGATAACTTCTTAAAAATCAACTCAAGATTTGTATCTTTTTTGTTCTAACAAGAGCTAATAGTTGTTCATCCATAAGAACTAGATCACTACTAAAATTATACGCCCGCACTATAGATACTCTTTATTACCTCTTTCACAGAATAATTTAAATACCTATCATTCTTTAAAGCTTTTTATACAAGCTAGTTATATTATACTCTATAATAATTATAAGTTAAAGTTTGAAATAGACCTGAAAAAGCCGAAGATCTATAACAATCTTCAGCTTTATTATTTATTCTTGCAATTTTTCTATTATCTGAATTAAATATTCGGCAACTTTATCATTTTCGATCTGGCATGTGCCCGCATTTGCGTGACCCCCACCGCCATACTTAAGCATTAATTCACCAATATTAACGTTAGATGTCCTATTAACTATCGATTTGCCAACTGTTAATACAGTCTTTTCTTTTCTAAGTCCCCAAATTATTTGGATAGAAATATTTGTTTCTGGGAATAGTGCATATTTGATAAATCTATTGCCTGGCCAAATCTGATCCACATTTTGTAAATCTACAACCAATACATTATTATAAACTTTCGAATTTTTCTTTATCTGACTATTAAACTTCTCTTCGTAGTTCATGTAAAGTTCAATTCGCTCACGAACATCTGGTAGTCTAAGGATTTCTTCAATACTATGAGTCTTACAAAATTCAATTAATTCCATCATAAGGTCATAATTTGATATCCTAAAATCTCTAAATCTTCCTAGCCCTGTTCTAGCATCCATAATAAAACTAAGTAATTCCCACCCACTTGGATTAAGTATATCTTCCATAGTAAACATAGCTGAATCGGCTTTATCTACTGCTTTTAGCATATCATTCCAATCTTTAGGAAATCTACCTTCTCCACCATAATAATCATAAACAACTCTTGCTGCAGATGGAGCACTACCATCAATTATATGATTTTCCATTATCTTTTCATTTCTAATTGTTTCACTCAAATGATGATCAAAGGCTATGTAAACGCCTTCAACATATGGCAGATTTGTAGTAATATCATTCTCTGTAACTTCTACAAGGCCATCCTGCATATCTTTTGGATGTACAAACTTAATTTCATCTATCATATCTAAATACTTTAAAAGCACTGCGCAAACTAGTCCATCAAAGTCACTTCTCGTTATTAATCTAAATTTTCCTGACATGTATAATAACCCCCTATGATATTTATATGTAATTTTTAAGTATTGTCTATAAAACTAATACCCATAAGCTAGGTATTTCTAACATACTAGATTCTTACTTTTTACTTTTTTATCATTCATTGAAGTATATACACTCCTTATAACTACTGAAAGAACAACTATTGTTCCACCAATGACCGCCATAATTTTCGGAGTTTCTCCTGCAAAAACAAAGACCCAAACTGGGTTAAGCAGTGGCTCTATTACTGGTACTAAAATAGCTTCAACAGCGCTAACGTGTTTTACACTCTCTGCAAATAAAATGTAGGCTAGACCTAACTGAAAAACACCTAGAAGTATTAAACCTAATATACTAGTTAAACTTGGAATCGAGAGTAGCATAAATGGTATTCCGATTAAAAAAGTTATTCCATTTCCGATGAAAGTCATCTCTACAGCAGTTCCATCTTCTTGTAACTTAAGTGTAAGAATAACACCCGCTAGTGAAAGTCCACTTAGAGCCGCAAATATATTGCCGAGCATTTCACCTTTTTCGATATCACCTACAAAAAATAATCCCATACCAAACATAACACAGACAATACTAGTCCAATCAGCTTTTCTAACTTTTTCATTTAATACTAAACCTGAAAACACAGCAACCCATATTGGAGCTGTGTACTGAAGTAGTATTACATTTGCTGAACTTGTAAGTTTATTGGCCACAACAAACAAAATAACCGTTGAAGCATATATACATGCACCAATTAATTTAACTTTAGTTAACTTAATATTCAATTTTGAACTTCCAGTGTTTTTTTTTCGCATGTATTTTAAATACACTAGCATTAGAATCGCCGATATACCACTTCTTACTCCCGCAATTGCAATAGAGTTCCACTCTACTAACTTTATAAGTATGCCACCCGTACTCCAAAGCACAGCTGCAAGAGCTAACATTATAATAGCTTTATTTCTCTTATCCATATTAAACACTTCGCTTTATCATTATTTTATTTGTGCAATATCGCTCGCGTAAAACCATAATATTTATTTATCATCTCTTAAGTACTCAATATACTTTTTATCAACTACCATTATATGCTCATTTAGCCAATGATTTAGAATTTCATAAACTTCAAGGGCTAATACTTTAAGGTCTTCTGATTTTGACTCTAACATTATTTCATCAATCTTATTCATGAAGTTTACATGGAGAGTTTTATGTTCAACTAGTTCTGGGTAGCCTGCCATATCCATTAGTCTTTCTTCATAGCTAAAATGATAATAGGTATAATCCTTTATCTCCATAAGTAACTTTTTAAATATATGTTCATCAAATGACAATTCATCCTCGTTCTTTAAGTTTGCAAATAAGGAAAATAATTTTATGTGATGTTCATCAATAATTTTATTTGAGACTGAAATTTTCTTTTCCCATTCTAACTCCATAACAATTCTCCCTTTTATATAAAACTCTATCTATTTTAAATGTAATACTATTTGTTTCTACATTTTTTTAGAATCCTTTTATTTTATGGTGAATTTTTCAATAAGTGCAGCTCCAATAACTCCAGCGTCATTTCCCATAGTTGCAAGTACAACACTTGGAGCTTTTATATTTCTAAAGATGCGTTCGTGTTCAAGTTCACTTTCTATAAGATCAATAAGATATAAACCAGCCGCCGCAACGCCTCCACCTATCGCAACTTTTTCAACATCAAGTGTTACTACTAAATTAACTATGCCACGAACAAGATATTTAACCATTCTATCAACTATACTCTTAGCTAATTTATCTCCATCTTTGGCGTAATCAAATACATCTTTACATTTAATAGTTGATGTTTTATCAACAAACTCTAATACAAACTTACTGTCTGTTTTCGATACATCTGCTTCACTTACAACTTTTATAGCATACTTTATAACACCAGTAGCAGATGAATAAGTTTCAAGACATCCGTTACGACCACAATTGCAGTCATAAAAATTATCTCCAACAACCATATGACCAAGCTCTGATGCTACACCGTTTTTACCAGAGTAAACTTTACCACCAATTATAAGGCCTCCTCCAACACCCGTTCCAAGCGTAAGAAGAACTGCAGTTTCTTCATTTTTTAATGAACCCATATAAGCC
>JBARWW010000024.1:0-2790 GCA_049647005.1 Acidaminobacteraceae bacterium
GATATGGATCTAAATATAATATCAAAAAAATTATATGGAAAAATTGATGATACAAAAGGGAAAAAGTTTGTTGAAAGCATTGAAATTACTTATGGTGAAAATGAAAATATTATATTTTCTCTTATAATGGATAATGGAAAGAGTAAACCCAAATTTGACTTTAGTGTTGAATTAGGTGATATTATTAATATAAAAGAAATTGATTAAGTTAAAGGAGGATTAATATGAGTCAAAAAGGTAAAAGAGTAGTTGCTATATCAATTATAGCGATTTTGATAATAACTTCAGCAATGTCAATGATGATGGTTGCAGTCGGCTTTAACTAGGAGTTGATATAATGTATAAAAAGATAATAGTATTCATAATAGTTATGGGAATGCTTGGTACATTTTATTATACTCAATTTAGAGATAACGTTGTTAAAAGTGATGTTGTTTTCAGTTATAGAGACGATTTCGATGAGTTAGATAGAGAATTTTGGTATCTTGGCGAGTGGCAAACTATGGATTCTGTTTATGATGAAGTAGACATTAAAAATGGAATACTAACTCTAGAAGTTACAGAAACTGATAGGGGGCCATTTTTATTATCAAAGCCATTTTCAATATCTTCGGGTGATGTTTTAACTATAAAAAGACGTGTTAAAATTCATTATTCAAATAATAACTTCACAGGTGGTTTTGCTATAACACAGACTGATGAAACAGATGTGAAGCCAATTTTTAACGATTATAACTGGGCTAGAAGTATTGGTCAAGCAACTATGTTAGTTGAGTATGTTCATAACTATAATGAAGATATGACTAGACCGGGTAGAGATTTGTTTAGAGTTCTTCCACCAACATGGGATAGTGATGATAACTATGCTGTTGTTGAGCCTATCTTTGATGATTGGTTTGAAGAAGAGATAGTTTATGATACAAGAAGTAATAAGATATCATATACGATTAATGGAAAAGAGTTTAAGGTAAATGGTCTTGAAATAGATAAGCCAAATCTTAGATTATTTATGCATTCTTATGGCTGGTATACGGGTCACTATGTAAAGATTGATTGGATAGAAATTAAAATTGAAGATAAGCGTCATAGAACAAACAAATAGAAATTTACTAATAGAACAAGGTGTGTAAAACTATTGTTTAAGTATAAGTTTTATAAAGTTTAAAGTAGATCCCCGCTAGATTATTTAGTTGGGGATTTTTACTTTTACTATCTGGTGTGAATTTTTGTAAAACAAGCGATATAAGAAGAAAGTTTCACAGGAATCTTCTTGGGGTATTATACTAATAAATGTTTTTATATGCAGTTTGTAGGTCATATAAAATATGTATTAAAATGTACACTTTTTTGGAGGTGTCGTAATGTTTGATATATTTAATAGTAGTAAGCAAAAATACCCGATTAAAGCCTGGTTAAAAGAAAAAGATGATATAGACTCCGTTTGTTTATCTCAGAGTATAAATTTGTCTAATATTCCCTTTGTCTTTAAATGGATAGCTCTTATGCCTGATACTCATCAGGGTTATGGTATGCCTATTGGAGGGGTACTTGCACTTAAAGATCATATTATTCCAAATGCAGTTGGAGTTGATATTGGTTGTGGCATTACATATTCTGAAAGCAACCTACAAGTTGATGAGCTTGATGACTCTAAAAAGGATAGAATTATATCTAAGATAATGAAGAGAGTTCCTCTTGGATTTAATCATAGAGATGAAGCTATAATGGATGAGGAGATACTTGAATTTATAAAAAAATCTGATTATGATTATAAAAAAATAAATAGTTTATATGTTGAAATTAATAAGACTTTTTATCAACTTGGAACTCTTGGTGGAGGTAATCACTTCATAGAGATTCAAAAAGATGATGATAACAAAATTGCTATTATGATACACTCGGGTAGTAGAAATTTTGGCTTCAAAGTCGCGTCCTACTTTAATGAAAAAGCGAAGTATCATTGTAAAAAACATGAAAGTTATGGGCTGGCTAAAAAACAACTTAGTTTTTTAAATGTTAATTCAGAATCTGGTAGATCATATATAGAATGGATGAAACTAGCCTTAGTAGTTGCAAAAAGAAATCGCGAGATTATACTTGATATTGTAAAAGAGATTCTTGTAGAAGAAACTAAGCATATTGAATTTTCTAATGAAATTAATATACACCACAACTATGTTGCACTTGAAAGTCATTATGGAGAAGATGTGTGGGTTCATAGAAAAGGGGCTATACGAGTAGATGAAGGTTCATTTGGTATAATTCCAGGTGCTATGGGTAGTTATTCATATATAGTTAAAGGTCTTGCAAATCCAGAGTCATTTTGCTCATGTAGCCATGGAGCTGGAAGGCATCTAAGTAGAAAAGCTGCGGGTAAAGTATTTGCAAAACAGGAAGTTTTAAAGGATTTACACGATAGTGGAGTTAAGATAGGCATCCCTAATAAAAGTATAATAGGGGATGAATCTAGGTTTGCTTATAAGAATATAGATATTGTACTAGAGAATCAAAGTGATTTATGTCAGCCTTATAAAAGGCTTAGTACAGTTATAGTTATAAAGGGTTGATAAATTGATAGATGTATTAGAATTTTTAGGAAGACAATTTAAAAGTAATGAAAGCGAAAAAGATGACGAGATGAGCGAAGTTGAGTCTATGCTAAATGGGCCAAGTAAGCTTGTAGTTACTGATATAAAAGCTCAGAAAAAGAAAAGAGATAGGTACTCGCTATTTGTTAATGGCAAGTTTCTTATGGGTGTTTATGATGATCTAGTCTTAGAGTATGGTCTT
>JBARWW010000025.1:0-6037 GCA_049647005.1 Acidaminobacteraceae bacterium
CTGTATACCAGCTCAAATAGCTGGCGTAAATGAAATTGCACTTGTAACACCCCCACAAGCAGATGGAAGTATTAATCCATATGTTCTAGTTGCAGCAAATGAACTCGGCGTTAGCGAGATCTATAAACTTGGTGGAGCACAATCTATAGCAGCACTTGCCTATGGAACACAGTCTATAAAAAAAGTAAGTAAGATTGTTGGACCTGGAAACGCTTTTGTTGCAAGTGCTAAAAAAATGGTTTTTCCATTAGTTGATATAGATATGATAGCAGGACCAAGCGAGGTTCTTATCATAGCTGATAAAAGTTCAAATGCTGCTTACATGGCTGCAGATATTATGGCCCAAGGTGAACACGACGAGATGGCTTCTATGTATGTAGTTACTAACGATGAGTCACTTGCGAGTAGGCTGCAAGATGCTATTGACCTTCAACTACCTAATCTTGATAGAATAAGTATACTTGAGAAATCACTGGCTAACAACTTATATGTATTTCTGACAGATTCAATCGAGATGTGCTTTGAAATTTCTAATGAAATTGCACCTGAGCATCTTGAAATATCAATTGAGAATCCTTTTGATTATTTAGAACTTGTAGATAATGCTGGTTCTATATTCCTTGGAGAGTATTCTCCAGAAGCACTTGGTGATTACTTCGCAGGTACTAACCATACACTTCCTACAAATGGAACAGCTAAGTTTTCATCACCACTTGGAGTATATGACTTTATAAAAAGACCAAGTTATCTACATTACTCTCGTAGAGACCTTAAACTTGTATACAAAAAAGTTTCAAAATTCGCATTATATGAAGGACTCTCAGCACATAGTAACTCAATGGAGGTGAGATTTAATGAGTCTAAATGATAACTTTAAAAGACTAAATTCAAATGAAAGCCCATATAATATACCATCTCAGATCCTAGACAAAGTTTTGAGCGAAATGCCAGAGTTTCTATTTAACACTTACCCCGACCAGTACAGCGATGATTTTAGAGCCTCTCTTTCAAATATAACTAAAAAAAATAATGATCAAATTATATGCACTAATGGTTCTGACGAACTTATCAAGGTCATAATTGATACATTTGCAAAACCTGGAGACATGATTTTATCTCACGCTCCTACATTTGTAGAGTATAGAGTAATGAGTGAAATCAGAGGATGTAACTACTTTGAAATTGCTCCAAATAAAGACATGTCATGTGATATGGAGTCTCTTTTAGCTAAAGTTAAGTCATGTGATTCTGGAATACTATTTTTATGTTCACCTAATAATCCAACTGGAGAAGTTTTTTTAAATGACCAAATAGAATTATTTTTAAAGGGCTTTAAAGGACTTGTAGTTGTAGATGAAGCCTACTCTGAGTTTGCAGATTCAAGTGCAATGTCTCTAATAGATAAATACCCAAATCTACTTATTATGAGAACTCTTTCAAAGGCCTATGGGCTTGCATCTATAAGAGTTGGTTATGGCGTGGCAAATAAAAATATAATAGATAAACTAAACGCTAAAAAAATGCCTTATAACTTAAATAAATTATCTGCACTTATTGCAACTATTGCAATGGATAATGTACATTTATTTGATGAAGCTATAAATACTATCAAAAAAGAGCGCAATAGAATGTTTGAAGAACTATCTACTATAAGTGGTCTTAACTTCTTTAGGGGCGAAAGTAACTTTATCCTTGTAAAAACTAGCGTAGCTGAGCTTATAGTTAACAAACTTCTTTCAAAAGATATAAAAACAAGACTATTTCAAGAAAATCTTCTATCAGATGGCTACTTTAGATTTTCTATATCTTCACCAAAGGTAAACGATATAGTTATAAATACAATTAAGGAGATTATATATGAGAACTAGTAATTTAGAACGCAACACTAATGAGACAAAAATAAATCTTACGTTAAATATAGATGGAAGTGGGACTAGTAATATAAATACAGGCATAGGATTCCTTGATCATATGCTTATACTTTTTTCAAAACACTCTTCTATGGATTTAGAGGTAATCGCAGCAGGTGATTTATATGTTGATAATCATCACACAGTTGAAGACGTGGGAATATTACTTGGACAAGCAATTAGAGCTTCTCTAGGTGATAGAGTTTCTATCAAAAGATATGGAAGCGCTTTCACACCTATGGACGAAGCTCTTACACTATGTAGTTTAGATCTATCTAATAGGCCCTTTTTAGTCTTTGACTATGAGTTTAAGACGCAGCGTCTTGGTGAATTTGAAGTGGAAACACTCAAAGAATTTTTATATGGTTTAGTCTATAACTCTGGCATGTGTTTACATGTAAATGTTATGAGTGGAGCTAACACCCACCACATAATCGAATCTATTTTTAAAGGATTTGCAAGAGCCTTAAAAGAGGCCTGCATTATAGACCCAAATATAAAAGGTGTCTTGTCTACAAAAGGCAGCTTATAAGGGAGATTATATATGTTTGTAATTGTTGATTATAAAGTTGGAAATATAAAAAATGTAATAAGCAGTTTTAAAAGACTTGGATTTGATCCATTTGTTTCGGGTGATCCAGATATTATAAAAAAAGCTGATGTTGTTATACTTCCTGGTGTTGGAGCCTTTAGTGATGCTATGGATTCACTTAGGCGAACTGGAATTGCAGAGGCCATAAAGTATAGACATAATAACAAGCTATTTACTATCGGTATATGCCTTGGTATGCAGGTTTTATTTGATAAAAGTTATGAGGACGGCGAGTTTGATGGGCTTGGCATCTTAAGTGGTGAGTTTAGAAAGTTTGACCTAGCAGATACCGACCTTAAAGTTCCTCATATGGGATGGAATAACTTAGTTATAAAGAGGGGTGATCCCCTAGTTGCAAACCTAGAAGCTGATGACTACGTTTACTTTGTTCATAGCTACTATCTTAAAAATTATAAAGAAGAAAATCTACTTGCATACACAAACTATGGCGACCTAGTCCCTGCAATAGTAAGAGATAAAAATACTATAGGTATACAGTTTCATCCAGAAAAAAGCAGCAATGTTGGCGAAAAACTTTTAGTAAATATAAAAAATATTATAGATAATGAAATGGATAATAGTAGTAAATAAACAAACTCAAAACAAACGGAGGTCCCAATGAATATATACCCTGCTATAGATATAAAAAATAATAAATCAGTTAGACTTTTTCAAGGAGTAAAATCTAAGGAAACTATCTACTTTGATAATCCTCGTGATGCTGCTGAAAAGTTTAAGAGTGGCGGTGCGACTAATCTTCATATAGTAGACCTTGATGGTGCCTTTGATGGTGAGTCCAAAAACTTTGATACTATAAAAGATATAATAATTAATAATCCAAATCTAAACATCCAAATAGGCGGAGGTATTCGTTCACTTGAAGCTGCTAAAAAATATCTTGATCTTGGATGTAAGGTTATACTTGGATCAAGTGCACTCTCAGACCTAGAGTTACTTAAAACTTTAGTTGACTCTTATGGTGATAAAATTATCGTTTCAATCGACTGTAAAAATGGATACGCAACTACAGATGGATGGGTTAAATCTACAAATGTTAAAAATGTAGACCTAATAAAAAC
Organism: Acidaminobacteraceae bacterium; assembly: GCA_049647005.1. Classification (GTDB taxonomy): domain Bacteria; phylum Bacillota; class Clostridia; order Peptostreptococcales; family Acidaminobacteraceae; genus JBARWW01. The sequence goes on from JBARWW010000025.1 coordinate 3,582, forward strand.
GCTTGTAGATGTTGGAGTTAAAACGATTGTTTACACTGATATAGCGAAAGATGGTGCTATGAGCGGACCTAACTTTAAGGAACTTGAGCTCGTAAACTCATCTTTTGATATAGACCTTATCGCATCGGGTGGTATTTCTTCAAAGGAAGATGTAATTAAACTTAAAAGTATGAATATCTACGGCGCAATTATTGGAAAAGCACTTTATGAAAATGAAATTTTACTTAAAGACTTACTATAGGGAGGACTCATATGATAACAAAACGAATTATTCCTTGCCTAGATGTAAAGAATGGAATTGTAGTAAAAGGCAAGAAATTTAAAGATATACAAAGCGTTGCTGATCCTGTTGCACTAGCTAAGTATTACTCTGATAATGGTGCTGATGAGCTAGTTTTTTACGATATAACAGCAACATCAGATGGTAGAGCAACATTTTTTGACACGGTTGCTAAGGTTGCTGAAGCAATTAATATACCCTTTTCTGTCGGTGGTGGAATTAGGACACTAGGCGACTTTGACCTAGCTCTTAAGGCTGGCGCTGATAAGGTATCCATTAACTCAAGTGCTGTAAAAGATCCAGATCTTATAAGACGAGCTGCACTTAAGTATGGAAATCAGTGTGTTGTTCTCTCTATTGATATAAAAAAAGTATCTGATGGTAAATGGGAAGTTTATACTGCAGGTGGAAGAAATGCAAGTGGACTTGATGCTATAGAGTGGGCACTAAAGGGTCAGGCTCTTGGAGCTGGTGAACTTGTACTTAACTCTATTGATTCTGATGGTGTTAAAGGCGGGTACGATATTGAGCTTAATAATACGATATCCTCTCTAGTAAATATACCCGTAATCGCATCAGGTGGGGCTGGAAAGCTAGAAGACTTTAAAGATGTACTTACTATAGGTAAAGCTGACGCAGCTCTTGCTGCAAGTGTATTTCACTTTAAAGAAATTCAAATTAAGGATCTTAAAAGTTATCTTAGTGATAATGGAATTTCAATTAGAAAATAGGATGTGAATATAATGGAAAAATTAATAGCTGCAAATGTTGTTTACGATGACAGAGGACTTCTTCCTACTATAATACAAGATTTTGATACTCGTGAAGTTTTAATGCTTGGATACATGAATGAGGAGTCACTAAAACTAACTCTTGAGAGTGACACTGTATGGTTCTACTCTAGATCTAGACAAGAACTTTGGAACAAAGGAGCAACTTCAGGAGACTATCTTTATACGCAGGATATCTACCTAGATTGTGACAACGACACAATCCTTATAACAGCAAAGCCTGCTGGAAATACATGTCACAAAGGCACTAAAACATGTTTTAATGAAGTTACTTTTGGTGGCCTTGGCGAACTTGCAAACCTGAGTAGCACTATAAAAGACAGAAAAGAAAACCCTATAGAAGGCTCTTATACTAACTACCTTTTTGACAAAGGACTAGATAAAATTCTTAAAAAAGTTGGCGAAGAGGCCTCAGAAGTTATCATAGCATCTAAGAACAGTGACACTCCAGAACTTATCGGTGAGATTAGTGATTTACTTTACCACCTTATGGTTCTTACTAATGAAAAAAATCTTGATCTTAGCCTAATTGACGCTGAACTTAAAAAAAGGTCTTCTAAGTAGTTAATATCTAATAAAAATAAAAGTAGTAATAAAAAGTTCTCTTAAACTAGTAAACGTTAAGAGAACTTTTTTGAAACTCTAGATCTGTATGCCCTTCTTAAATCTTACTTTTAAATCCACAAAACAAAAATACAATTCAAATTTTTACTTTAAAAATCAATTTTATTATAGTTTTATTAGAAAAAATATTGTATTATTTAGATATAAGTTAAATAATACAAGTTTTTTATATATTTTTAATGCGTTTTGTAAACTCATTATTCGAATTCAACTTATCTTTTTCGCGAGTTGAACTTCAACAACATTCAATAACTGTAAATTTTTCAGGAGGTACTATATAATGGGCGAAATTATTAAAGGAAAAGCAGTTGCTGACGCAATGACCGAGGCGCTACTTTTAGAAGTAGAAGCACTAAAAGAAAAAAATGTTTATCCAAAACTTAAAATAGTAAGAGTTGGAAATAACGAAAGTGATTTAGCTTACGAGCGTGGGGCTCTTAAGCGTATGGAGAAGTGTGGTATTTTATCTGAGGTTTTAGAATTACCCTTAGAAATTAGCCAAGATGATTTTATTAAAGAACTATCTCAAGTAAATGCTGATCCTGCTGTAAACGGAATTTTACTTTTCAGACCTCTTCCGAGTCAACTTGATGAAGAAGTTATAAAGCATGTTATCTCTGCTGAGAAAGATATCGATTGTCTTAATCCAGGGAACGTTGCTAAAGTTATGGAAGGTGACAAAACAGGATTCCCACCATGTACTCCAACTGCATGCGTTGAAATTCTTAAATTTTACAATGTTCCTCTAAAAGGAGCAAATG
>JBARWW010000026.1:0-2872 GCA_049647005.1 Acidaminobacteraceae bacterium
GCTGGAGATCCAACAACTAGAGAGTTATCAGGGATAATTTTTCCACCTGTAACCAAAGCACCTGCTGCAACTATAACATTCGAACCTATTTTAGCCCCATTAAGAACTATTGCCCCCATGCCAATCAATGTATTATCACTAATCTCACAACCATGGATAATCGATCCATGTCCTATAGTTACATTGTTACCTATTATAGTAGGATAGCCACTATCACAATGAACAACAGTATTATCCTGGACATTTGAATTTTCTCCAACAGTGATAGTATTCACATCACCACGAAGTACAGCTCCATACCAAATATTTGCATTTTTCTTAATCTCACATCTACCTATAATTACAGCGGTTTCTGCTATAAAGGCTTCTTCTGAAATAACAGGTTTAAACTCTAGATAATTACGTATCATATTAGCCCTCCTTATTCATTAGTTTAGCTTGAATGTAAATAGAACATTCTAACCTCTTCATCTCCATTTCACAACCTAAATCATATGGTACAAAAATATCGTTGTTAAAGTTATATGCATTAGCATGACATCCACCGCTACAGTAAAACTTAGCCCAACACTTCTTGCATTTTTCTTTATTATACACATGAGCCTCTTTAAATGATGCGTTTAGAGTTCCATCAATCTCTCCGTAATTAACATTACCCATTAGGAAATCTTTGTTACCAACGAATTGGTGACAAGGATATACCTCACCTTCCGGAGTAACAGCAACATACTCAGCACCTGCTCCACAACCCGAAACTCTCTTTATAACACATGGACCTTGAGTTAAATCAAGCATAAAATGGAAAAACTTAAAGTCGTTTTCTTTTCCATTTCTCTTAATTAACTCCTCAGCTAACTCGTCATATTGATTAAATACTGTCTTAAGGTCTGTATTTTGAAGCGTATAGTCATGATGTGGCTCAGATACAACTGGTTCGATAGAAGTTAATCCAAACCCTTGATCTGCAAGATGTATAACATCCTTTGCAAAGTCAGTGTTGAATTTAGTAAACGTCCCTCTTACATAGTAAGTTTTATCTCCACGTTTTTCAACTAAGTTTTTAAACTTTGGAAGTATAATGTCATATGTTCCATCACCTGAAATAGTGTATCTCATCTTATCATTAACTTCTTTTCTTCCATCTATACTTAAAACAACGTTGTCCATATGCTCGTTTATGTATGCAGTATTTTCTTCGTTTAAAAGTACACCGTTTGTAGTGATTGTAAATCTAAAGTTTTTATTTTTTCCTTCTTCAAGACTTCTTCCGTAGTCAACTAACTGCTTCACTACTTCAAAGTTCATCAGTGGCTCACCACCAAAGAAGTCGACTTCAAGATTACGCCTATTTCCTGAATTTTCTACTAAAAAGTCAAGAGCTTTTTTACCTGTCTCAAGCGACATAAGGCTTCTATCACCTTCAAAATCTCCTTGTGATGCAAAACAATACTTGCATCTTATATTGCAGTCGTGTGCAACATGTAAACACATTGCTTTTATAACTGGTTTCTTTCCAAATACGAAGTCCTTATCAAGGTAGGAATCACATGCTTCTAGCTGTCCTAAGTCGACTAGCTCTGCAACTTCATCAATAGCTTCAACTAATTCTTTATCATCGTACTCACCCAATAGTATATTTAATGTTTCTTCTTTTGATTTTGATGGGTAATGATCTAAAATATCATATACCATTTTGTCAACGACATGTATAGCGCCACTATTTACGTCTACAATTATAAATAGGCCACCTTGCGTAAACTTATGAATCATTTCCTTACCTCCACAGTGCTTTATAAAACATAGAAAAAGCAGCTTTAGCTGCTTCTTATGTAAAAATCTATTAGACTACTTCTTTTCACACTCTTGATTACCAACAGTACATGAAGTTTTGCATGCTGACTGACATGAAGTCTGACACTCACCACATCCACCATGAGAAGCACTTTCTTTAAGCGTTCCAGCATTTAATGTTTTAATATGTTTCATCTAATCACCCTCCTTTTAAAACTCGAATCATCCTAGCTTCAAAATAATCTGAAACCATATCCATTATATACCCAATCCTAGTTATTGTAAAGATTATAACACAAGTATTGATAAAATTTTACATTAAGTAAATATCTTTGCGTATCCCCTTTTCTTCAGTTATATTTCGCTTGATATTTCAAAATGTTATTGGCCTATAATGTAAAAAAAAAGCATCTAATTTCTTAGACACTTTTCAAAAGTTAATCTTGCTTTCCAACACTATGGATTGCCCACTTTTTGACTACTAATAGAGTGTTGTCCGATCCAACTTCAAGAGTTATATCTTCATCAGAAATTCCTCTTACTCGACCTTTAATGCCACCAATAGTAATTACATCATCGCCAACAACAAGAGATTCTCTTAATTTGCTAAGTTCTTGCGACTTTTTCTTTTGAGGTCTAATTAGAAGAAAATAGAAAATCCCCATAAAAGCAACCAAATAAACAGCTGTACCTGCAAGTCCCATATCACTAACCTCCTTTTACGAAGTATTTTTGTCCCTTAGATAGATTCTACATTATATATGTAGAATCCTCTAATTATTCATAATTTATATATTATTAATACAACAAAGATTTAAAAAGTAAGTTTTAAACACATATTTTGATGTAAAACTTAAGACTAAACAAATCTAATGAAAGCGAAATTAGGTTTCACAGTCATTGTTGTTATAAATCATAACCATATTTAGTATAAAATTCTGTTCTAAAATCTAATAATCTATCATCCATAATTGCAGATCTAACATTATCCATTAGTTCAAGTAAGAACTTTAAATTATGGTAAGTCATTAGTCTTGAACATAATATTTCATTTTCTTTAAATAAATGCCTAATATATGCT
>JBARWW010000027.1:0-7609 GCA_049647005.1 Acidaminobacteraceae bacterium
CATCTATAGTTACTATCGTTTCATCTCTAAGATCTCTACGATTTGTGATTTCATCTTCATCAACATCAGTTGCTATCTCAGCAGCTGCACCTAAAACCTTTTTTGGAAAGGCTTCTGGTAGATCAAATTTCTTTATAACAGACAATATGTCTACTCCAACTTCGTTTTTATTACCTAAAACTTCAGTTACTTTACCTTCAGGCTTTTTATCTCCCTCTTGGTACTTTGTAATTCTAGCTACAACTTTATCATCCGTTTTAGCATTACCAGTTTTACCATATGGTATAAATATATCTGAATTTATTCTTTTATTATCTGGAATTACAAATCCAAATGTTTTTGATAGTTGGAATGTACCAACTACATCTACGGTTTTTCTCTCAATTATCTTAACAATTGTACCTTCTTGTCTTTTACCATCTTCTTTAATCTTTGTAATTTTTATAAAAACTCTATCACCATCCATAGCACTATTTAGCTCCGATGGTGGAATAAATACATCTGAAACATCAGCATCATCATTGATGAAAAATCCAAATCCCTTTTGTGTAACCTGTACTCTACCAACTAACATACTGAACATTTCAGGTGTTCCATACTTTTTTTTCTTTGTTGCCAGTAAAACACCTGTATCTACAAGACCATCCAATATTTTCTGAAAATCTTCCATTTCATTTTTTGAAATATTAAAAATTTCTTTTAATTCCATATCCATTATTGGTCTGTCTGATTCTTTTATAAAATTTACTATTTTTTCTTTAATCATAGCTACCTCCATGTTATGGGTTGATTATACCATAACTTATCTATAGATAATATAATCCTATTATATCATACGTATACCCTTATATTCATCTATATAACTCAACATATTTTCTAAACAATTCAAATAATATTTAACTACAAAGCATAAAATATTAGTATATATCAGTCAAATGAGTTCTATCTTTTTCATATTTCTTCATGAAACTAAAAAAAAGCTACCAATAAATTGGTAGCTCTAACTTTATTTATTATTATAATAAAGATCCAAACTGTACAAATAATGGAGCAAATACTAATGCTACAACAGTCATAAGTTTGATTAAGATGTTGATTGATGGTCCAGAAGTATCCTTAAATGGATCTCCTACAGTATCACCAACAACTGCAGCTTTATGAGCACTACTACCTTTACCGCCATGATGTCCTTCTTCAACGTATTTCTTAGCGTTGTCCCAAGCACCACCAGCATTTGACATAAAGATCGCCATAAGTACACCAGTTACTAATGCTCCAGCAAGCATTCCACCAAGAGCTTCTGTTCCAAGAAGTAATCCAACAACAAGTGGCGAAAGTACTGCCATAACACCTGGTAAAATCATCTCTTTAAGTGCAGCAGCAGTTGAAATATCAACACACTTTGCGTACTCAGGAGTTGCAGTACCTTCCATGATTCCTGGAATTTCTCTGAACTGTCTTCTAACTTCTTCTATCATCTCGAAAGCAGCCTTACCAACAGATTCCATAGTCATAGCAGAGAATAAGAAGGGTAGCATACCACCGATAAATAATCCAGCAACAACATATGGGTTTAATATATCAATAACAGTTAAGTTAACAGCTTTTGAATAAGCAGCAAATAATGCTAATGCAGTTAATGCAGCAGAACCAATTGCAAAACCTTTACCAATAGCTGCAGTAGTGTTACCTACTGAGTCTAACTTATCAGTAATTTCTCTAACTTCTTTGGGTAAGTTACACATTTCAGCTATACCACCAGCATTATCAGCGATTGGGCCGTAAGCGTCAACAGCAACTGTGATACCTGCAGTTGAAAGCATTCCAACAGCAGCAAGTGCTATACCATATAATCCCATGAACTCGTAAGATATAAGAGTTGCAGCAGCGATAAATATGATTGGTAAAGCAGTAGAATAAAATCCAACAGCAATACCTGAAATAATTGTAGTTGCTTCGCCTGTCTCAGCTTGAGCAGCAATTTTCTTAACATGCTTATACTCTGCAGATGTGTAGATCTCAGTAACCATACCAATTAATGATCCACAAACAAGACCTGCAACTACAGCACCAGCAGCAGCTAAGCTACCAAACATTGTGTTTGATAAGTATATAGCAGCAGCAATTACAATAGCTCCACTTACATATGTAGCAAGCTTTAAAGATTTATGAGGATCTGAACCTTCATTTCCTCTAACGAAGAATGTAGATATAACAGATGCTACTATACCAACAGCAGCAAGTGCTAATGGGAATAAAGCTCCAAATTCAGAATTAAATTCAATATTATATAAAGTTCCTAGAGTGATTGCAGCGATTATAGAACCAACATATGATTCAAATAAGTCAGCACCCATACCAGCAACGTCACCAACATTGTCTCCAACGTTGTCTGCTATAACAGCAGGGTTTCTTGGATCATCTTCTGGAATACCAGCTTCAACCTTACCAACTAAGTCAGCACCAACATCAGCTGCTTTAGTGTAGATACCACCACCAACACGACCAAACAATGCGATTGAAGAAGCTCCAAGACCAAAACCAGTTATGATTTGTGGGTCATTAAAGACCATATATAAAACTGTAACACCAATAATACCTAGTCCTACAACTGACATTCCCATAACAGCTCCACCACCAAAGGCAACAGATAATGCTTTGTTCATTCCCCCCTCTTTAGCAGCGTTTGCAGTTCTAACATTTGCCTTAGTAGCTACTCTCATACCTATAAAGCCAGCTAGTGCAGAAAATGAAGCACCTAATATAAACGAGATTGCAGTTGGAAGGTTAAGTCCAAACGTAATTACAGCAAATAATACTACAGTAAATATGGCTAATGCTTTATATTCTCTTTTTAAGAAAGCCATAGATCCCTCTTGAATGTAACCAGCGATTTCCTTCATTCTGTCATTTCCAGCAGAAACAGAGTCAATCTTAGTTGCATTTAAAAAGAAAGCAAAAGCAAGTGCTAAAAACCCACTTGCAATTGAAATATACATAATGTTTTGCATCTTTTTAATCCTCCTTGATTAATTAACACTCGTCTTTGTAAATTTCAAATCAAAGTGCTAAGCTAATAATAATAATAGATAAATGCGTTTATTTTTATGAACTCTCCCTAACATTTTTAATACTGTAAGCTCGCATGCGAGATTACAGTATTATGAAGTATGTTATGAAGTTCATTAATAACTAATTAAAAATATCTAAGTAGCTATTATTTAAGTTTTACAACCTAATTAATACTTTTGTACAATTGAATTACTACTGCATTACTGTAATAGTAAGTGCTAAAATCATAAACGCTATTGCGCCAACTTTAGTAATTCTATCAAATAAAGAATCGTACTGTCTTCCTTTTTGCTTACCGAATAACTGCTCAGCTCCACCAGCAATTGAACCAGATAAACCAGCACTTTTACCAGATTGCATAAGAACACTACCGATTAAAACAAAACAAGCGATAATATATAATACTTTTACAACTAACATTAGATCTCCTCCTAAACTCTTCATTAACATTAGTATTCTAACATAAGGGTCTATATAAATCAACAAGAATATGATTAAAATCAATTTTTTCCCTTTATATTACATCGTCTACCCGCAAGCATTTTCAATGGTTCAATTACAAACTTCCTACAAATATTAGTAATTAGACAATAAGAGTTAATTCATAAATCAATCAAATTTACCTATAAATTTATATAGAAACTAGTTAAATACAATTAAACAAGGAAATAGCAACGCTATTTCCTTGTTTTTATATAGTAAGATTTAGTAAACTATCTATAATTATTACTTTAAGTTATAGAATGCAGACATACCTGGATATTTTGCATTTGAATCAAGTAAATCTTCGATTCTTAATAATTGGTTGTACTTCGCAACTCTGTCAGTTCTAGCTGGAGCACCAGTCTTAATCTGACCCGAGTTTACAGCAACTGCTACATCAGCAATTGTAGAATCAGCAGTTTCACCTGATCTATGTGAAATTACTGTAGTAAATCCAGCTCTCTTAGCCATTTCGATAGTATCTAGTGTTTCTGTAATAGAACCAATTTGGTTAAGCTTAACTAGGATAGAGTTAGCTGATTTCTCAGTGATACCTCTTGAAAGTCTCTCAACGTTTGTAACAAATAAATCATCACCTACGATTTGGATTTTTCCACCTAATCTCTTAGTCATAAGATTCCAACCTTCCCAGTCTTCTTCACTATGTCCATCTTCGATAGAAATAATTGGATATTTCTCAGTTAGCATTTCATAATAATCAACCATTTCCTCAGCTGTCTTCTTAATACCTTCTCCAGCTAAGTTATATAATTTTGTTTTTTCATCATAAATTTCTGTAGCTGCTACGTCAAGAGCAAGTTTAACTTCTTCTCCTGGCTTGTAACCAGCTGCTTTAATTGCTTCAACTATAATAGATAAAGCTTCTTCATTTGATGCTAAGTTTGGAGCAAATCCACCCTCATCACCAACACCAGTTGCTAAGTTCTTAGACTTAAGAACAGCTTTAAGTGCATGATAAATTTCAGTTCCCATTCTAAGACCTTCTTTGAAAGTTTTAGCTCCAACTGGCATTACCATAAATTCTTGTATATCTACGTTGTTATCAGCATGCGATCCACCGTTTAAGATGTTCATCATTGGAACTGGTAACGTTTTAGCGTTAACTCCACCAAGATATTGATATAGTGGAAGACCAAGTGAGATAGCAGCAGCTCTAGCTACAGCTATAGATACACCTAAAATTGCATTAGCACCTAATTTAGCTTTGTTTGGAGTTCCGTCTAAAGCGATCATTGCATTATCAACACCAACTTGATCAAATGCGTCCATTCCAACTACTTCTGGAGCGATTAAAATATTTACATTCTCTACAGCTTTTTCTACGCCTTTTCCAAGATATCTTGATTTGTCGCCATCTCTAAGTTCTACGGCTTCAAATGCTCCAGTAGATGCTCCAGAAGGAACGCCCGCTTTACCAACTGAACCATCTTCTAAGTAAACTTCAACTTCAATAGTAGGGTTACCTCTTGAATCTAATATTTCTCTTCCATAAACACCAATAATTGTTGACATATAATTACCTCCATATTTTCATTATTAGAGAAAGCAATTCCTAATAAATCACATTTTACCTTCTCTGTTAATAATCTATAATAAGCCAAGTTTTAAAACCTGACCTATATTATTTAATTAAAGATTCGCCAGTCATAGCTACTGGTTGATCTAAATCCATTAGATCTAAAAGCGTAGGAGCAAAGTCACATAACTTTCCATCTTCTCTTAGTTCTAATTCACCTTCTCCTGCTATAATACACGGTACAAAGTTTGTAGTATGAGCAGTCATAGGCTTTCCTGTTTCTTTATTTATCATAGTTTCAGCATTTCCATGGTCAGCTGTAATAAGCACTTTTCCTTTAACCGAAAGAATCCTATCAACTATTTTACCAAGACATTCATCCACAACCTCAATAGCTTTAACTGCAGCATTAAAGTTTCCAGTATGACCAACCATATCTGGATTAGCCAAGTTAAGCACGATAAAGTCATACTTATCTTCATCTAATTTTTTAATTAATCTATCTGTTACTTCATATGCACTCATTTCTGGCTTTAGATCATAAGTTGCAACTTTAGGAGATGGGATAAGTTCTCTGTCTTCTCCTTCGTATGGTGCTTCAACTCCACCATTAAAGAAGAATGTAACATGGGCATACTTTTCTGTCTCAGCAATTCTTAGTTGTGTTTTACCAATTGAACTTAGGTACTCACCTAGCGTTGCATCTATGCTTTGAGGCAAGTAGGCAACATGAACATTTGGTATAGTTACATCGTACATTGTTAAACAAACAAATGTTGTTTCAAAATACTCTCTATCAAAACTTCTAAACTCAGGGTCTACTATAGCTCTTGTAATTTGTCTTGCTCTATCTGGTCTAAAGTTAAAGAAGATAACAGAATCATCCTTTGATATAGTTGCAACAGGCGCGCCTTCCTCTGTAATTACAGTTGGAAGTACAAACTCGTCGTTCTTATCATCTGCGTAAGATTTTTCTACAGCTTCAAGTGCTGAAGTTGCCATTTCACCTTTACCATTTACAAGCATTTCGTAAGCAAGTGTTGTTCTCTCCCATCTCTGATCCCTATCCATTGAATAGTATCTACCAGAGACTGAAGCAAACTTGCCAATTTTAACTTTATTTATATAATCATTTAGTTCATTGATATATATAATAGAACTTTGAGGAGCTGTATCTCTTCCATCTAAAAAACCATGTATATAAACTTCTTCTAAACCTTCTTTTTTTGCTAAATCAAGTAGAGCCTTAAGGTGGTTTATATGTGAGTGAACTCCTCCATCAGAGAATAGTCCCATTACATGAAGTTTTGTTCCTTTTTCTTTTGCATTATGGATAGCTTTTAGTAACTTTTCGTTTGAAAAGAAATCACCATCTTTAATTGATTTAGTAATTCTAGTTAATTCTTGATATACTACTCTTCCTGCACCAATATTTAAGTGACCTACTTCAGAATTACCCATTTGACCGTCTGGAAGGCCAACATCTAGCCCACTTGCAGCAACCAATACATTTGGATATTCTGTTGCTAATCTATTAAAATTCGTAGTTTTCGCAGCGAATATTGCGTTACCATCTTTACTTGGGCTGATACCCCAACCATCAAGTATAATAAGTGCTACTGGACTTTTCATTTAATCACTCCCTAAAAGTTAACAAGTTCAGTGTAACTATCGGCCTTTAAGCTAGCTCCACCTACTAAAGCACCATCGATATCTGATTCATTCATAATCTCTTCAACGTTTGCTGGCTTAACACTACCACCATACTGAATTCTTACAAATTCAGATAATTCGTCGTTATATAAATCTTTAACAACTTCTCTAATGTACATAATTACGTCATTTGCATCTGCACTTGAAGAAGTTTTTCCAGTTCCGATTGCCCAAATTGGCTCATAAGCTATTACTACTTTGCTTAATTCTTCATTCTTAACATCTTTAAGGCCAGCTACAATCTGAGTTTTAACTTTATCTTTTGTAGATCCAGCTTCTCTCTCTTCTAGTGTTTCACCACAACAAAGGATTGGAAGAATATCTACTTCTAAAGCTTTTAATACTTTTTTATTTACAGTTTCATTAGTTTCGTTATAGTACTCACGTCTTTCTGAGTGTCCAATGATTACATAATCAATATCTAGTTCTTTTAACATAGCAGGTGAAATTTCACCTGTGAAAGCTCCACTATCTTCAAAGTGCATATTTTGAGCACCAATTTTAATGTTTGTTCCTCTACTTGCTTCTTTTAAATCTTTAAGCATAGTTGCAGGAGCGCAGATAACTGCTTCTACCTCTGTATCCTTAATACTAGGAGCTACGTTTTTTATAAACTCAAGGCCCTCAGCAATTGTCATATTCATTTTCCAATTTCCAGCGATAATAGGTATTCTCATTTGTATCCTCCTAATTAATTAATAGCTAGTTTTAATTACTTATCTGAAATCGACTCAACACCTGGAAGAATTTTTCCTTCTAGATATTCTAGTGAAGCTCCTCCACCAGTTGAGATATGTGTAAATT
>JBARWW010000028.1:0-1658 GCA_049647005.1 Acidaminobacteraceae bacterium
ACACGAACTCCAGTTATATTTTCTTGTAAAACTGTTGAAAGTTCACCCTCTGACTCATCAGAAATCTTAAAATATTCTTTTACTTTTATGAAAAAGAATACCGAAAACATCATAATAAGTGGCGTTAAAGAAAGTGCTACTATAGTCATCTTAATATCTAGATTTAGCATTAAATACGATATAATCACTAGCATAAACACAACATTACCAACTTCAACCAATTGAACTGCTAAAAACCTTCTTATAGTTTCTATGTCAGATGTCGATCTTTGGATTAAATCCCCAGTGTCATGATTATTGAAAAATGAAAACTTTACATTTTGAATCTGCTTATAAAGCCTATCTCTAAGATTCTTTGCAATACTCTCGGAAGCTTCCGCCGACCACTTACCTTTATAAAACACGAAAACAGACCGTATAATTGTAAGTGCTAATATCATAATTCCAGCCCTAATCAAACTATCTTTTATAAATACATCTAATATTTCAAAACTATCACTAGCCTCACTAGCAATTACATTATCGATTGAATACCTAATTATTATAGGTATCAAAAGCGAGCAAAATGTTCCTATTATAACTGCTATCATAGAAAACATATATTTTAGAATATTGCCTTTAGCATAAGTCATAAGCATTCTAAATTCTTTCATTACTATACCCCCTACTATATCTCTCATTTATACATTTTTCAGGCAAAACATGGCATACAAAAAACCCACAGATTACCATGGGTTTTTGATAGACACGTATATAAGATGCTAAGAAACTTATACTTTAATAGCAATACTTTACTTCTCATAAAATAATCAATATAAAAGCATTGTTATTTTCACTCATGAAGTTTTGTGTATAAAAAAAACCATAGGTAGACAACCTATGGTTTTCAAGCTCATATTAATTACAAACTAAAAAACATACCTAACTGAGGTTGTTTCGTAAAAATATTAAATTCTGTGGGAATTAAACTTACGTTACCAATCAAATTATTGATTAAATTCACTTTGCAACCTCCTTTCATAATATAGTTTAATTTTAATTCATACTTAGAATATCTCATTTATTGTAATATTACAATTAATGACAATCAACTGTAATATAACTGTAATTAAACTTTTTTACATACATAAAGATTTATATAAATTAAATTAATTACGCATCCACTTTATATTTCTACTGCATTTAATGCCTTCAATGTTTTGCCTTCACCATATTTATCTACAACTTGATGAATTAATGCTTCGCTAAGATTATTTAATGTAAGAAGCGAGGTCATAAGCTCTTCAACATCACCTTTTTCTTCACAGTTTTTAATCATATCCATTAAGTAATTTTTTTGAGAATCAAAAATATCATCCGTTCTAGATGTTTGTATATCATAAAATTTGTCTTTAATAATAACTTTCATAATACCTCCAACTTATATTTGTTTTCTAAACCAGCCCAATAATCCTCTTTTTTTAGTTATAACTCTATTAGTATTAAGATCTTTTTCAATTTCACTAGATGTCTTCTCCTTGTCTAAAGAATCGTCTATTTCACTATCAATCTCAGAATTTATATCACTTTTTTCGTCTTTAACATCTCCAGATTCAAGTTCATGGATTCTATCTTTATCGCTCTTCATAAGCACCTGAAAGTTACGAATAAGTTCATCT
>JBARWW010000029.1:0-8322 GCA_049647005.1 Acidaminobacteraceae bacterium
TGATGATGAACTTAAACTTACTATTATAGGTGGTACAAAAGATCTTAGTTTTGGTCAGTTAGTAGATCGTATTGGCGTAAACTTAGGTCTTGATTTCCCGTGTGGAGCTCAGATGGATATCTTGTCATCAAGTACAACTAGAAAAGCTCCAAAGGTTAAAACTGATGGCTATTTCAATATTTCAGGCATGGAAAACTATTTTAAAAATATAGATGATTTACTTGATGGTGAAGTATATTATTTGCTTTTTTCAACTATTTCAAATATACTACTTGATTCGATTACTTATCTAGGAAATAAATATAAAGTAGACGAGGTCATCCTAGTTGGTGGAGTTTCATCAAATAGTATTATAAAAGATCAACTTTCAAGCAAACTTAAAGCTAATGGAATAAAATGCCACGTTGCAGATTCGGATTATTGCAAAGATAATGCAATCGGATCAGCATACTATAGCTTAATTAAATCTAATAAATTATAAGGACTGGTTATATGAAACTAAGACCACTAAGCGTATCGGAAGTAAATCAATATATAAAAAAGACCTTTGACTTCGAACCCATTTTAAACAATGTGGTTGTTGAAGGTGAGATATCGAATTACACACTTCATGGTAGTGGCCATTCATATTTTACTTTAAAGGATGAAAATTCTAAGTTATCGTGTGTTCTTTTTAAAAGAGATTACGAATACATTGGCAAAAAGCTTGTCAATGGCCAAAAGGTTCAAGCAATTGGTAAGATATCTGTTTACGAACGTGATGGAAGATACCAATTATATGTAAAAGATATAAAACTTAGCGGAATTGGAGATTTGTATGTTAAATTTGAAAAACTTAAAGAGACTCTAAAACGTGAAGGATTATTCGAAATAAAGCATAAGCAAAATATACCTGAATTTCCAAAAAAAGTAGCGGTTATAACATCGCCAACAGGTGCTGCAGTAAGAGATATCATAAATGTTATTACAAGAAGAAGTTCAACTACCGACATTATGGTTATACCAGTTAGAGTTCAGGGTGAATTTTCAAAAGTAGAAATTGCACATGCATTAGAATTAGCTAATACGATAAAGGGAATTGATCTTATTATTCTTGGACGTGGTGGTGGTTCTATAGAAGAACTTTGGTCCTTTAACGAGGAGATTGTAGCAAGGGCGATATTTGACTCTAGAATTCCAGTTATATCAGCAGTAGGTCACGAAACTGATTATACTATTTCGGATTTTGTATCAGATCTTAGAGCACCAACGCCGTCATCTGCTGCGGAGTTAGCTGTTAAAGATGAAAAGTCACTTGTAAATATTCTAGATACACAGTACAAAATGCTTATAAATGCACAGATGAAGTCTATAGGTGCATATAAACATATACTAAATACAATTGCAGTAGATAAGTTATCTAATAAATTTATTAGTAAGCTTAATAGTAAAGCAGAAGATATTGATTATTTTTACAACTCTCTAAACAAGAGTATAAAACATAAGTTATCAATAAATGCAAAAACACTATCCAATATAGGTGATTTGTTAAACGCAGTAAATCCCCTAAGTATTATGGATAAAGGATATTCACTTGTATATAATGGTGATCAAAAGATTGTAAAATCAACTGAAGATACAAAAGTTGATGATCTAATAGATGTAAGACTTAAAGATGGTACATTAAATTGCACTATTAATAAAATTTCTAAGGAGGAGCAAAATGCCAGCAAAAAAAAATAACTTTGAATCCAATTTAGAGAGACTTAAAGATATAGTAGATACGCTAGACGATAATGAGATAACACTTGATCAATCTTTAAAACTATTTGAAGAGGGAATCAAATTATATAGAAAATGTAATGACACAATTGATAAAGCGGAGCAAAAGATCACTATATTAATTGAAGAAAATGAAAAATTAGTTGAAAAGGAATATAATAAGTTGGAGGATTAGGCAAGTGACTTTTAAAGTAAAACTTACAAAAATTCAAGAACTGATAAATAATAAATTAGAAGATCTATTTAACTATCCAGCAAATATTTATCAAGAAAAGCTTTTTGATTCTATGAAATATAGCTTGAATTCAGGTGGGAAGAGGCTAAGACCAATACTACTTATTGAGACTGCAAAACTCTTTGGTGATATTGACTCAGAAGTTTACACTGCAGCTATTGCAGTTGAGATGATTCATACATATTCGCTTATACATGACGATTTACCTTGTATGGATAACGATGACTTAAGACGTGGAAATCCTACAAATCATATAGTATATGGTGTTGACACAGCACTGCTTTCAGGAGATGGTCTTTTAAATAGTTCTTATGAATTAATTTCAAAAGCTGCTCTTAATTCTAATAGACCAATCAATGTTTTAAAAGCATTGTCTCATCTATCGATGAGAGCTGGAGTCGATGGTATGATTGTTGGACAAGTTGCTGATATTGAGTCGGATAAATCAGATGATAACACAGCCTTAACACTTGAATATATAAATCTAAATAAAACAGGTGCTCTTATTGAAGCTAGTATGGTTTGTGGTGCACTCATAAATGGGGCAAGTGATGAAGATATAGAAAAAATATCAAAGATTGCTTTTAACCTTGGTTTATGCTTTCAATTAATAGATGATATTCTTGATATAGAAGGTGATGAGGAAACTCTCGGGAAACCTGTTGGAAGTGATGAAAAAAACAAAAAGAAAACTTATCCTAATATAATTGGAATATCAGAAGTTAAAAAACTTGCTTTTGATTTAACTATAGAATCAAAGAAATTACTTAATCATATCGATGGAGACACTAAATTCTTAGATGAACTGTTTGATTACTTATTAACACGTAAATATTAGAACTTACTTATAGTAGATGTGAGTTTTATCAAAGAAGGTATAAAATGGATTTTTTTAATGGTATAATTAATAACGACGTTTTCGTAGTAGCCTTCATAGCTTGGTTTATTGCACAGGCTTTAAAAGTTATTTTGACATTAATGAAAGATCGAACTTTTGATATTTCTAGAATGGTTGGTTCGGGCGGAATGCCGAGTAGCCATTCATCAAGTGTTATGGGAATGTCAACAGCTATTGGTATCCTCGATGGATACGATTCACCAATATACGGATTTGCAATTATCCTTAGCCTCGTAGTTATGTATGATGCTTCTGGAGTAAGACGCTCGGTTGGTAAACAGGCAATTATAATAAATAAAATGATCATAGATTTTTATGAAAATCACCATATTAAAGAAGGTAGACTAAAAGAACTAGTAGGGCATACACCGTATGAAGTCCTTGCTGGTGCTGCACTTGGTATAGTAGTTGCAAATCTATACCTATAAATTTGATTAATTGGTGGTACAGTATTCTAGTCAGATCTCGTAACTTCGAAGACGGGCCTAAAGATCCGTTAAAGGGCACATCGATGAAGCTCCTGGTTTTGGCTGCCGACGCCCAGTCGGGGGTCAATTCTGAGAGTAAGAAGTAGGGGGCGATCCACAATGGCATGTGGGCGATGACCCTCTTTTCGTGGAGACTCACTTATGTGAGATTACACCTGCAATGTGGTTAACGCTACGTGTAGTGTAGCCTGCCTTGAGTGGGAATGGTAGATGATAGGTCAGGCAAGTTCCCATAGGCCAATGAAAATTTGCTAATGCAAATCTAAACCATTTCTGCAAAAGAGGCTAAGAGTTAAAAAGACTGTAGAGGAAAACTCCTAGACTGATGTATTTTAGGGATTGCAGTGCGGGCTAAGTGGTAATTCAGTCGCATAGATGGCAACACTATGCAAAGTGATTTAAAGGGTAACCACTGAATTGGCGACAAATCAGTATCACTTTGGGAAATCCAACTGGACCTAAGCCGTAAATTTTACTTAAAATACCACCACCTTTTATATATATAAGGAGAATTAACTTGTTTAAAAAAATAAAACAAAAGTTAAAATCCAAAATAATGTTTTTAATAAAATATAAGTGGATCTTTAAAATCACTTTATTAACCTTAGTGTTGGCAATTTTCATGAGTATTTTTTCTGAAATGCTTCTAAGAAATGTTAATACTATTATTGCATTTCTTGTTCTTATAGCTATTATTGGACTTGGAGTAACTTTTGATACAATTGGTATAGCTGTAGCAACTGCAAACGAGAGACCTTTTCATGCTATGGCTTCAAAAAAAATAGTTAGTGCCAAATATTCAATTGCGCTAATAAAAAATGCGTCTCAAGTTTCTAACTTTTGCAACGATGTTATTGGTGATATATGTGGTATCGTAAGTGGTGCTGCTGTAGCAATAATTGTAACCAATATTTTAAGTAATGGTGGACTTAGTATTTCAACAACAGTTTTTTCTATTGCTCTTAGTGGATGCGTTGCGGCGCTTACCGTTGGTGGTAAAGCAATTGGAAAAGAACTTGCACTTAATAATTCAAAAGGCATAGTTGATTATGTAGGAAAGATAGTTTTTTACTTTGATGACAAATTAGGTATAAGTATAATAAAGCTTTAAGCTTTTATGATAGTATAAAGTGGTGATTAAAATGAAAAAAATATTAGATAATATAGATTTACCATGTGGTATAAAAAATCTAAATAATACAGAACTAATTAGACTTTCAGTAGAAATAAGACAATTTTTGCTTGAAAAGTTATCTGCGACAGGTGGTCATTTAGCGTCTAATTTAGGTGTTGTTGAACTTACTATCGCTCTACACAAAACTTATAATTCTCCAAGTGATAAAATAATATGGGATGTTGGTCACCAAGGTTATGTACACAAGATTCTTACAGGACGTTGTGAAAATTTTGATAGTCTAAGACAAATGAATGGTATGAGTGGTTTCTTAAAAAGATGTGAAAGTGAACATGACATTTTTGAAGCTGGACATAGTAGCACATCTATCTCTGCTGGAATTGGACTTGCCAAATCAAGAGATATTTTAAATGATAATTACAATGTGGTATCTGTTATTGGAGATGGTGCATTGACGGGTGGTATGGCCTTTGAAGCGCTTAATAATTTAGGTGATTCAAAAGAAAAAATGACTATTATTTTGAACGATAATGATATGTCTATAGATGAGAATATTGGTGGGTTAGTTAGTTATTTAGGCAATATACGAACTACATCTACTTATCATAAAATCAAAAGTGATACTGAACATTTGATATCAGAAATTCCTAAAATTGGACCCAGTATCGCGTCTGGAATTAGAAAAATAAAAGGTAGCATAAAGTACATTGTAGTTCCAGGTATGTTATTTGAAGATCTTGGTCTTACCTATATCGGTCCTGTTGATGGTCATAAAATTGATGAGATGACTGATGCTTTTCAAAGAGCAAAAAAAATTAATGGTCCAACTATTGTACATGTAATTACAAAAAAAGGAAAAGGTTATAGATTTGCAGAAGAAAATCCTGATCAATATCATGGTGTGTCTGCCTTTGATATTAAAAAAAGGTTAAAATCTAATAATAAATCTTCTTTTTCTAAAGTATTTGGGGATTCTCTAATTGAAATTGCTACTACTAGAAAGAATATTGTTGCAATTACTGCAGCTATGCCTACTGGTACTGGTCTTGCTGAATTTAAAAAGAAATTTCCCAAAAGACTTATAGATGTTGGTATTGCAGAACAACATGGTGTTACACTTGCAGCTGGTATGAGTGTTGGTGGAATTATACCTGTAGTAGCTGTTTACTCGACATTTTTACAAAGAGCATATGATCAAATACTTCATGATGTATGTATACAAAATCTTCATGTTGTATTTGCAATTGATAGAGCTGGAATTGTTGGTAATGATGGTGAAACACACCATGGTGTGTTTGATATATCTTATCTCTCACACATACCCAATATAACACTTCTTGCACCTGAGACAGGTAACGATTTAGATGCAATGTTAAAGTATAGTGTAAATGATCATAATGCTCCTATTGCTATAAGATATCCAAGAGCAGGTGCATCAGTTGATAGAAAAAATCAAACTTTATTTACTTATGAATCACTTGCGAAACCTGAAATTATAGCAAGTGGTAAAGATGTTCTTATACTTGCTATTGGAAATATGGTAGAGAAATCTAGAGAAGTTGCCCAAATTTTAGAAAAGGAAGGCATCGATGTTACTTTAGCAAAAGTGAAAATGATTAAACCGCTTTTAAAAGAGTATTATGAGGAGCTATTAAAAGATGCAAAACTAGTGGTTACTATTGAAGATCATTCAATACATGGCGGTTTTGGTGACAATATTAGCAACTTTATAAATAATGAACTGAAGATGGATAATATTAAAATTAGAAACTTAGGTTTTCCTGATAAATTTATAGAGCATGGATCAATTCCTTCTATACAAGATAAGTATGAACTTACTCCTATCGCTTTATCAGCAAAAATCAAAACTTATCTATAGGAGTATATATGGCAAAACAAAGATTAGACACATTACTTGTTGAAAAAGGACTTTTTGAGTCTAGAGAAAAAGCAAAACGTTCTATTATGGCTGGGCTTGTATATGTAGACAAGCAAAAATTAGATAAAGCTGGAACTATGGTAAAGGAAGAAGCTGATATTGAAGTTAAGGGACCTGCTATCAAATATGTTAGTCGTGGTGGACTTAAACTTGAAAAAGCGATTGAAAACTTTGGACTTAACCTTGATAATGCAGTTTGTATGGATATTGGTGCTTCAACTGGTGGTTTTACAGATTGTATGTTACAAAATGGAGCGACAAAAGTATTTAGTGTAGATGTTGGTTATGGTCAGCTTGACTGGAAACTTAGAAATGATGAACGTGTTGTTAATATGGAAAGAACTAATATACGATACGTAACTGAAGAAGAAATTGGTGAAAGTCTTGATTTTGCAAGCGTTGACGTTTCATTTATCTCGCTTTCACTCGTGCTTCCTGTAGCAAGAAAGCTACTTAAAGATGATGGCGAAATTATATTCTTAATTAAGCCACAATTCGAAGCTGGTAGAGAAAAAGTTAAGAAAAATGGTGTTGTTAGAGATAAAAGTGTTCATATTGACGTTGTTAATAAGGTGTTAAATATTGCTGGGAATCTAGGCTTTAGTCTTAAGAACCTTACTTATTCACCTATTAAAGGACCTAAAGGTAATATTGAGTTCCTAGCATACTGTACTTTAGCTGATATTGATAAAGAAGTAGATTTTGACGTTGAATCTAAAAATATTGTAGAGCTTGCATATAAAGATTTAAATATTAACAATAAATAAAGGATTGCTTTATTTATTATAGAATATAGTAAAATATGTATTATTACAAAATCAATGATACATCTAGGAGGCCTATATGAAATATTCACGTCATTCGAAAATTTTAGAAATTATTGAAGAACAAGAAATTGAAACACAAGAAGAACTAGCACTTAATCTTAAAGATGCAAGTTTTAATGTGACTCAAGCTACTGTTTCTAGAGATATAAAAGAACTAAGACTTATCAAGGTTCTTACTAAAAATGGTAAATATAAATATGCTACTATAAAGCAACAAGACAGTGTGATTTCTGATAGATTCTTAAAGTTATTTAAAGACTCTGTTATTAGTTATGACTTTGCTGGCAATATGATTGTTGTTAAAACACTTTCTGGTGCGGCAAATGCGGCAGCGGCAGCAATTGATGCACTTGATATAAAAGAGATTATTGGAAGTATTGCTGGTGATGATACTATCTTCTTGTTACTTAAAACTGAGGAAGAAGTAATTGGTGTAACTACTATATTTAAAAATATGTTAAATTAACCTGGAGGCTATTATGCTCTTTGACTTATATATCGAAAACTTTGTGCTTATAGAATCTATTAGCATAAAATTTACTAAAGGTTTAAATATCATCACTGGTGAAACTGGTGCAGGTAAATCAATTATATTTAAAGCAATTGACCTTATCTTAGGCGGTAAGTCAAGTAAAGATATCATAAAAGTTGGTAGAGAGACTTCTGTTTTACAGGGTTCGTTTGATATAAGCGATAATCAAATAACAAAAGAAACACTTACTGAAAGTGGTATTTCATTTGATGATAATGTAATATGCATTTCAAGAGAATTAAGTAGAAATGGCAGATCAATTTCTAGAATAAATGGTCGGGTTGTTGCTACTTCACTTATAAAAGAAATTTCAGCCTCTATGGTTGAAATCACAGGACAACATGAACATCAACATTTGCTAAAACAACAAAATCATATTCATTTACTTGATTCGTTTGGATCAAATGATATTTTAAGTGAACAGCAGAAGGTTAAAACTTTATTTCATGATATTCAGTCAGTTAAGCGTGAACTTGAAAAAATTGATTATTCACAGGAAGAAATAGA
>JBARWW010000030.1:0-18720 GCA_049647005.1 Acidaminobacteraceae bacterium
ATCTCCAACGGCAACATCCCATTTATATAAAACACCTTCATTTATTCCTTCACCAATATCTGCAAATTTCACTTCATACATTTCATACACCTCCAAAATCTAATATCATCTTAGTTTCTCTAATTAATTACCAAAGCCATTAAAATTTTATTACCTCTTCAAGCTTATAAGCAATGTAATCAGGATCTGGAAGGTAATGATGCTCTCCCTTTGGAAGAGGTACTATAGTATCAAGTCCTGCAATTCTTGTTGGAGGTGCTTCAAGATTTAAAAATGCACCTTCGTTTACTATTGATATAAGTTCAGCACCTGGTCCAAATGATTTTACAGCCTCATGAACTACTGCAAATCTACCTGTTTTTTTAACTGAGTTAAGAATAGTTTCTTTATCAATAGGTGAAATAGTTCTAAGATCAATTAGTTCAACAGAGTGACCACTTTCCTCTAATTTAGCTATGGCTTTCTGAGTATCACGAATCATCGCTCCCCACGCCACAACTGTTATATCTCTTCCTTCCTTAAGTACTTTTGCTTTTCCAATTTCAATCGTATACTCTTCTTCTGGAATTTCTTGTTTGAAAGCTCTATAGATTCTCTTTGGCTCTAGGAATATAACTGGGTCATTATCTCTAATAGCCGCAAGTAGTAATCCTTTTGCATCATAAGGAGTTGATGGAACAACAACCTTAAGTCCTGGTATATGAGCAAACAAGACTTCAAGACTTTCTGAGTGATGCTCTAGCGCACGAACTCCAGCTCCGTAAGGCATTCTTATTACCATAGGAACTGTGTACTTGCCTCTAGTTCTATTTCTCATTCTAGCAGCGTGTGTAACAATCTGATTATATCCTGGGAACATAAAGCCACTAAACTGCATTTCAACTACAGGTCTAAGTCCATTTATAGCCATACCAATTGCTGAACCTATAATTGAAGATTCTGCAAGTATACTATCAAAGCATCTATCAACTCCATACTTCTCTTGAAGTCCAACTGTTGCTCTAAACACACCACCTTCAAATCCTACGTCTTCTCCAAATACAACAATCGATTCATCTTTTTCCATTTCTATATCTAATGCGTTTGTTATCGCTCCAATTAAATTTAAAGTTAACATTTATTTGCCCTCCATTTCATAGTATCTTTTTCGATCTTCATACTGGGCCTTAAGCTCTGGCGTCATTTTTTCATAATGATACTTAAATACATCTTCAAGAGGTACTAAACCTGAATTTTCCACTTTCTCAAATGTCTCTTTAACAACTTTTTCGTAGTCAGTTCTAAATGCTTCATCATCTTCCTTAGTCCAAAGTTTATTCGCAAGTAGATATTTATATAATCTATCTATTGGATCTTTTAATTTCCACTCTTCAACTTCAGCGTCATCTCTATATTTAGTTGGATCATCAGCTGTTGTATGTGCACCAAGTCTATAAGTGTAACACTCAATAAGCGATGGTCCATTTCCACTACGAGCGCGATCAACTGCTTCTTTTGTAGCCTCATAAACTGCAAATATG
This sequence comes from Acidaminobacteraceae bacterium, assembly GCA_049647005.1. GTDB lineage: Bacteria > Bacillota > Clostridia > Peptostreptococcales > Acidaminobacteraceae > JBARWW01. The sequence continues at coordinate 1,521 of JBARWW010000030.1, forward strand.
TCATTACCATCAACTTGTATACCAGGCATATCATACGCAATTGCCTTTTGTGCAAGTGTTCTTGATGATGTCTGTTTTTGTCTTGACATTGATATTGCATATTGATTATTTTGAATAATAAATACAACAGGTAATTGATTGAGTGCAGCAAAATTTAGCGCCTCATGAAAATCTCCTTGAGACGTTCCACCATCACCAACATATGCTATAGAAATATCTTTCTCACCTCTATATTTAGATGCGTATGCAAGACCTGTAGCATGCTGAAACTGAGATGCTATAGGAACACTAATTGGTAAAATTTTAATATCATCTGGCATTTTCATACCCTCTTCATTGCCATACCAATATAAGAATATATTATAAAGTGGCGCATCTCTATATAGCCAAGAACCAAGTTCTCTAAATGCCGATGCCATCCAGTCAGTTTTTTCTGTTGCTGCAATCGTTCCAACTTGAGTAGCTTCTTGTCCAAGGTTTGGAGCATACGTTAACATACGACCTTGCCTTTGATACTGAAGTGCTTTAGTATCAGCTACTCTGCTTTTTAACATTGTTTTGTACATCTCTATTAGTTTGTCATTTTCTAAAGTAATGGGGTAATCATTACTTACTATTTCCCCATCTTTATTCATTATCTGAAACTGTTTGCCTTCTAATGGATTGTGATTTTCAAATATCATAACTCTACCTCCAAATACAAAATCTTTTTTTACTGTATTAAAACGCTAACTATGTTCTAGTAAACATATACCCTATTTAATTTAAGAACAACTATTTATTCATTGATAATTATTCTCATTTATTAACATCTTTAAACATTTACTTTCCAAATCAGCCTTGTTATTTAGTTACAAAAAAACCAGACTAAAATTTCGAGTCTGGTTTTCTTATGTTCAAAATTTGCATAAATCAAACTTTTTAATTATCCATTTTAATTATCTACAAATTTTTCAAAATACTCTTCAAGTAGATAGGTTGAACCTATATTATGCTCATTATATACTCCAGCTTTTTTATAGAGGTAGTTTTCAGTGGTCTTTCTAGTATTTTTATAAAATTCATTTGTTATATCGCTATCACTTACCTTAGTATTTAAATACACAATAAAGTTTGCATGATCAACACTATATTTTTTAATATACGAATCAATATCTGGATAATCGCCATAACTTTTTACTATGCTTTTTTCTATAGTACTTATATATGGCGAGTTCTTTATATCAAATACAGGTTCTAATAATACTAGGCCTACAATTTCTATATCCTTGTTAGATAATACCATAGTAGCAATTAAAGCTGATTTGCCTTTTGCAATCAGATGAACTTTACTTTTTTCTATATTTTTTTGATACCTAAGATACTCGACTACTTTTTTTATATCACTCGATATTTTTTTGGATTGATTTTCGATAGTAAAATCTTCATTCTTAAATTTTGCATAGTCATAGCTAATACTAGCCACATTTATACCTCTATCAACCATTGATTGCACAAGTGGATCGTATTTGTATTCAATTGAAGTTTTTGTGAGGTCTGAATCTAGCATAATAAATAGATCACCATCTGAATATTTAGAATTTCCAAGTGTTAGAGTGAAGTTTGTAACAGATAAATCTTCTGAATTATCATCACTAAGTCTTATAGTTTCAGTATAATAAAGTAATTCTTCGCTAATAAAATTTCTAATATTTATTATTTCTTTTACTTTAGCAGACTTTGTATCAACAAGGCTTATATCTCCTGGATCGAAGTCTTTTGTTGGTCTAACTAGCATAAGTTCACCATTTGCTGATGAATTTAAAAATCTATATTTTATATCTTTTTCCATAGTAAACATAAAATCATTTTTATATTTATCTTCTATAAGCCATGTGTATTTGCCATTTACACCATATATACCTGCAAACTCACCATTAATTAATAGAGTCTTTTCTATTTTCAAATTTTTATCGATATCTTTTTTTACTATTTCTAAACTACCTCCATCAAAGCTGTATAAGTTAAGCATACCTTCATCCATCATAGTAAAGTAAGCCTTTTGATCAATTATCTCAAAGTATCCTGCGCTTGCTGAGTCTACAATAGAAATTGAACCTAGCTCGTCTTCATTTGAAGGATTATAAAACTGAATTCCTAATTTGTTTGATTTAAGAGCAAGAATTTGATTGCCAGATCTGTCAAATCCTATTTCGTCATATTTCTTTTCATTATTTATAACTTCAGATGTATGATATTCTAAGTTTGTCGAGTAGTATGTTGGTTTATCTTCACCATTTTTATATTTTGCATATGTAAAATTCTCAGGTGATACGCTATTTAACCAAGATAAATCACTATATTCACCATAATCACTTATTTTCCTATTAGTCTTATCGGCGACATCTATAGCCCATATACTAAAAGCATTGTTAAACTCATCTTTTAAATAAACTATGTAATTATCATCTTGCGACCAAACAATATCTTTTATCACACCACGTGATTCTAGTGTTATTATAAACTCTTCTCTACTTGTCTCTATATCACGTAGAAGTAGAGCTATCCCATCATAGATTATAAGCTTTTCCCCACTATTTGATATGCTTACTATTCGATCTTCATAAAAGAGATTATGAAAAGGAATATACCTATCTTTCTCATAAAGAAGCTTTTGAATTTTCCCTACATTAAGAACTGCTATTATACAAACTATTGAAAACAAAATCCCTATTATTTCAATTATTTTACGCTTTTTTTTATCTCTCATTATTATTTCCCCCTATGATATCTCTCATACAGATTAACAAAAACATGTGTTTTTGATGTTAATACATTCTTAAAATTGTATTAAATTGTAAATTGATTTTTACCGCAACTATAAAATTTTCATATACAATAAAGTTAATGATAACAATTATTAATAAATGTTGACAATATTCCGCTTTAGTATCATAATAGGAATGAATTCAAATAACAAAAGGAGGTAATTATGATTATTACTAAAGAAATGATTATCGGCGATCTATTAAGAGATAAACCTGAGTCAGCTGGTATATTAATGAAAAATGGTATGGGATGCCTTGGTTGCCCGTCTGCTCAAATTGAATCACTTGAAGACGCTGCCAATGTTCATGGAATGGACATTAACAAATTACTTATAGAATTAAATGCATAATTATCAGGTACATGTTAAAGTTAATACTTTCTCATGTACCTATTTTTTTTGAATACTTCTATGACTATTAAATAACTTTAACTCAAAACATATTTATTAAGCATTTATTAAAATATACTTAAAATGCTTGAAAAAACTACAATATAAATAAATAAAAGTCTATACTATTTAATTTATCTACATTTTAATTTATAATGGAGTAAGTATAAAATATTGGAGGCTTATTATGTCAGAAAAAAAGAAAAAAATCAAATATCCTGAAATAGAAGTAAATAATGAAAAATATCTTCGTCTACCTATAAAAACTCATGTTGTTATGAAAGATGACATTATCGCAGATGTAGTTAAAAAGTATTCTGATGGTATGCTTGAAGATGGTGACATTTTATTTGTTAGTGAAAAGATTGTTGCAATTACTCAAGGACGTGCAATTCCTCTAGTAGATATTCATCCTAGACCTCTTGCAAAACTTTTAGCGCACTATGTAACTAAAACTCCTGCTGGAATTGGACTTGGCATGCCTGAAACTATGGAGATGGCACTACAAGAAGTTGGAACTCCTAGAATTTTGTATGCATCTTTTATGAGTGCCATAACTAAAATTATGGGTAAAAAAGGTGTTTTCTATGAAATAGCTGGATACAAGGCTCAATCTATAGATGGTCCAACTCCAAATACTATTCCACCTTACAATAAACACGTTGTTCTTGGACCAGATCGCCCAGATGAGGTTGCAGCTGAGCTTTCTAAGATAACTAGGAGCAAAGTTGCTATCGTTGATATAAACGATATAGATGGTGTTGTTCTTGGAGCTTCTGATAGTTCTATGGATAGAAGGTTAATCATAAAAATACTAAAAGACAACCCACTTGGACAAGATCATGAACAAACACCAATAGGAATTATAAGAAAAGTATAATTTGAAATTTGATTTTCTATATAAGAAAAAAGTAAGATGACTGAAGTATCTTACTTTTTTTCGTATAAAGATAATCTAATTAGTATTTGGACGTAAAAAAAGCTCTAGATAATAAACTCTAGAGCTTTTGTAATTTATTAATCCATATCTTTTGGTAATATTACGTTTAATACTAATGCAAATAATGTTCCTGTAGTGATACCAGACTCAAATACTGTCTTAACAACTGCTGGGAAATGCTCAAGAATAGCTGGTCTAACAACAACAGCCATACCAAGACTTAGAGAAATCGCAACAACCATCATATTTCTTCTAGACATATTTACGTCTTTAAGAATATTAATACCACCGACTGCAATCATACCAAACATAATGATACCTGCTCCACCTAAAACTGGATTAGGCATTATAGAAACTAATGCACCAATTTTCGGAAACACACCGATAATCATAAGAACAAAACCAGCAATCATAACTACATATCTACTAGCAACACCTGTGATTGGTATAATACCAACATTCTGGCTAAATGATGTGTTTGGCATAGCATTAAATACACCAGCAACCATAGAACCAACACCATCACATAAAAGACCAGCTGATAATTCTTCTGAAGTTACCTCATGGTCTGATGCTTCTGCAACAGCCATTAAGTCACCAACAGTTTCAACCGTTGTTACTAAGTAAGCAGGAATGAATGCTAAAATAGCTCCAATATTAAATGTAATACCATACTTAAATGGTTGTGGAAAAGAAATAAATGACGCATCTGCAATTCTTGAAAAATCTACAAGACCAAATGGTACTGCAATAATATAACCTGCAATTATTCCTAATAGAATTGATCCACTACTTACAAATCCTTTACCCCATTGGTTTAATACAACGATAATCGCCATAACCGTAAGAGCGATAAATATATTAGTTAAACTACCGTAATCCGGAGCACCATATCCTCCAGCTGCCCAGTCTACTGCAACAGGTAAGATTGTTAAACCGATTAATGTAACTACTGTTCCAGTAACTACTGGCGGGAAGAATTTCTTAAGTGATCCAAAGAATCTACTTAATATAACTTCTACAAGTGCACCAACTATTGTAGCTCCAAATATTGCAGGAAGACCTCCAGCAAATCCAACTGCTATTGCAGGTCCAACAAATGTAAAGTCAGTACCCATAACACAAGGAAGTCTAGATCCTACTCTAAATTTCTTTGGTCCAAATCCAACCGTTTGCATTACAGTTGTAACTCCAGCCATAAATAAGGCCATATTAACTAAATAAGTCATTTGTTCAAATGGAAGTCCAAGTACCCCCCCTACTACCAATGGTACTGCAACAATACCACTAAATGCTGCAACGATATGTTGAATCGCAAGTGGTATAGCAATTGCCAAAGGTGGCTTATCATCAATTTTGTATATTAGTTCAGATGAACCCTTTTTTGTAGCTTTCACATCAGATTGTAATTCCATAAAATACCCCCATTAAAAAATCAGTTATAAATCCAAGTCATAAAACGCTTACCCGACGCCTATATAACGACTAAGTTTATTATTTCATTATTCTAAAAACTTTACTTTGTTATAAAAATACAAATAAATGAATGAAATTCTTCGATTAAAAGTAGTATATAAATACATTTTTATCATATATTACGATTAGTTAATGCATTCATGTTATAAACTTATAACAAATTAATATATTACTACTTCTTTTATAATTCACATTGTTAATTATTAACAAACAAGCCTTTTTATTAACTATTTATATTTGATATTTTTTAACATATTCAAATAGCTATTTCTCTTATTAATTTATCGTAATAATTGAGAATACTAGCTTAAGAGTAATTTACAAATGCTAGATTTCTAATTTTATAGGCTTTCTTTTATCAAAATGATATATATAATTAAATCCTATTTCTTTAAGGATTAGCTTAATTTCATCAAATTTATACATCAAAGTACCAATTCCATGTGTATCTGAACCAAGTGTTATGATCTCTCCACCGAGTTCTTTGTATAGTTTTATAAGCTCTACATCTGGAAACTGAACACCAACATCTTGTCTAAGTCCAGATGTATTTATCTCTATTCCTTTACCATTTTTAATTAATATCTTAAATATCTCACTGTATTTATCAAAGTAATTTTTAACATCTAGATCTCTAATACCATGACTATATCTTTTTAAAAGATCTAAATGCCCTATTACTGAATAGTCGTTGTAATTATTTATTGAATATAATATCTCATCAAGATAGTCACTTAAGACTTCATTAGGCGTTTTTTTAAATAGTACATCTGTAAAGTAGATATCTTTATTTTTATGAGTGTGGAATGAAGCTATTACGAAATCATAGTCTTTACTATTTATAAAATCCGAGCACTTCTCTAATATATGACCCTGAAGTCCTATTTCAACACCAATCTTAATATTAATATTTTCTTTGTACTTATCTTTTAACTGAGTCATTGACTCAAAATAAATATCGGCGTCAAACTCAAATTTTTCTGGCAAATCAGGGCAATCGTAATCAATATGATCAGTAAAACATATTTCTTTAAGTCCGTTTTTTATAGCATCAATTATTATATCTTCTGGCTTTACACTACAGTCACCAGAAAAATTACTATGTACATGATAATCCATAAGTCCTCCTAATCCTATTTCCCAGGAAATTAAGCAATCAAGCCATTTCCAAGGAAAAGTTCTTTTAACTTACTTTATACAACTTTAATTAAAATGTACATAGCTATTTTGTATTTTTATGCACTTTTATTAAAATGGTATGTCTTCTCCAATTTCCTCAAAAGCAGCGTCCATAATTATATCATCGCCATCACTCTCATCAGATTTTTTTTCCTTATACTCTAATGACTTTAATTCGCTTATCTTTATCTCAGTATTATATACTTTTTCACCCGTTGCTTTCTCATATATACTTGTAACTACACCACCACTAACACTTATAAGCCTACCTTTATCTAAGTAATTACAACAAAACTCAGCCTGCTTGCCAAATAATACAAGCTTAGGAAAATCCGCTGTTGGTTTTCCGTTTTTAGAATATTCTTCTTTCTTTGCCTTTGATAATCCCCTATCTACAGCTAGATTGAACCGCGTCGTGGCAGTTCCATCTGGTAGATATCGCAGCGTCGGTTTTACTGTAATTCTTCCAACTAAATTAACACTATTCATAAAACTCCTCCTTAATATAGAATGGTATTTTTTACCATTAATTAATTTTACCAAATTATCCCATCGATTTCAAGACAAATTGTGTCATTTATCATTTTTATGAGAAGTTATACATGATATAATTAAATAGTATACGATTTTTTTTAATACAAAACACAAATTTGGAGGTAATTATGAGTTTTCATTTAGGAGCAAACGTGGGTGATATTGCTGAGACTGTTCTTCTGCCAGGAGATCCTCTTCGTGCTAAATACATTGCAGAAAAGTATCTAGATAATGTAGTAAACTATACTACGGTTAGAGGTATGCTTGGTTTTACAGGTGATTATAATGGTAAAAGAATTTCCGTTCAGGGTACAGGAATGGGTATGCCATCAATTTCAATTTACGTAACTGAGCTTATCAAAGATTATGGCTGTAAAAATTTAATTAGAATTGGATCATGTGGAAGTATACAAGAGAAGGTAAATGTTCGTGATATCATTCTTGCTATTGGTGCCTCAACTGACTCAAATATAAATAAACAAATTTTTAAGGGAATGGATTTTAGTGCTACTGCTAATTTTGATTTGCTACTTAAGGCTCATACAATTACAAAATCAAATAATGTCAAATGTCATATTGGAAATGTACTTACCTCTGACGTGTTTTATAACTACGATAGGGATTTTTATAAGGTTTGGAAAGATTTCGGTGTTCTTGCTGTAGAGATGGAAGCGAATGCTCTTTATAGCATATGCGCAAAATATGGCGTAAGTGGACTTGCCATACTTACAGTTAGTGATAATATACTTACAGGAGAGGCAACATCTTCGCAGGAACGTGAAAAAACATTCCATGACATGATGGAAATTGCATTAAACTTAGCCTAGGTCTTATTATTTGTAAAAATTTTGCTAGCTTAAAGTTTTACTTTGCAAATTATTTATCTGTTTATTGACAAAAGGAGCCTCTATATCAGATGCTCCTTTCTTTATACTATCTATATACTTGTCACTTTTTTCAAATTAACTACTCATATATTCCACCTGATATAGATTTTAACTCATCAAATTTTAGTATCTTAATATCACTAGAAGTCTTTTCAATCAACCCCTCTTCAACAAAGGATTTGATTACTCTACATAGTTGTCTATAACTTGAACCAAGCATCGTTGCTATTTCTTTTAAATTTTGAGTTTTTATCTCATTAATTCTTATATCATCTTTTACTTCAGAAAGTGAAATAAGATAGCCCGCAAATCTATTTTCAAGTGGATATGATAAATTGATTGCCATAGCATTCGATATATTTAAAAGTTTACGACTTAGCGTATCGATTATTCTATTTAAAAATAATGGATCACTACATGCAAATTCTTTTAGATTATCCACATCTATACCAATTAGATGACAGTCGCTAATCGCTTCTACATTGGTCTTTATCATACGGTTTTCTCCAAGTTCTAAATCACCAACATAAGCAAGTGGTTTAATAAACCTAATTAGAAGAGAGTTTCCATTCTCAAGAGTAATAAATACTTTTAATCCACCATTTACGAGAAAATAAAACCTATCTAGTTCTTCGTATAAAGTGTATAAAGTTTCTCCTTTATCAAGCTTATACAAATCAAATTTGTCCATATGGTCTTTTGAAAATGCATTTTTAAGATCATATTTTTCTATATATGAATCTTTTAAAATAATATCATCCAATTTAATCATCTATATTCTCCTAATCACACTCACTTTTTTTATTACTTCTAAATTATATAATAATCTATGACACTTGTCATTACTATATATGACGCTCGGCAATACTTGAATTTAGTCTGATTATAAAAGTATAACTTAGAAGTCTGTTTATGCTGTAACTATTTAATTTGCATAAAAAAAGAGTAGCAACATATAATATGTTACTACTCTCTAAATTTATATTAACAAGATTTTTCTTTAGCAACAAATTCAGCAAATTGCTTTCTAAGAACGTTTGTGTTAAGCGTCTCAGATATATTAGGGTTAAATACAAGTCTAATAATAGCATTTCCGTCTTCTGTATTATATCCGTTAGTGTATAATACTCTGCTAGAACCTAATGGCCAGTACTCATCATTTGTTGATAAGTCGATTGCTCCGTGGTAGTTATCTACATTTTTATTGATTAACTCAAGAATTTCTTCTTCAGTTGTAATATTACAGTTAGAAGTAAAAGTATTCATAATTTCAACAATAACTTCGAAGTTACTATATTCAAGTCCAGTATCAACAGCCTTATTTACTCTTTGAATTCTCTTGTCCATTGAAGTAATTGTTCCATTTGACTCAAGTAGAGTTGCAGCCGGAATAACTACATCAGCCATAAGAGCTGTTTCAGTTAAGTGAGTATCCATAACCATTAAGAATTCTAAGTTCTTAAGTTCCTCAGTCTTAACATCTTCACCAAAGATAAGTAATCCTTTGATATCTCCATTAGCAATTTCTTCAACAAATCTCTTAGCATCAGTAGATATACCCATATCAACAAGACCTTGTGAGTTAACATTAGGTTTAAGCTGGATTACACCATCTCTTGGAGCTCCAATATGACCACTAATAGCAGCAATGTTAGCAAGTAACATAGCAGCTTCGTCATTAAGTCTGTTTTGGTCAAATACTATCATCGACTTCTTAGATTCAACATAAACACTCATGATATTCTTAACTTCATCTGAAACAATAACGTTATTTAAAGAAGCTTTAAATTCTTCGTAACCATTAACATTTGAAGGAGTTATGCAAGTATCTACTACATATTTAGCCATTTCTTTTAATGAATCACTTAAATCTTCTTTAACGATAGAAGCTTTAGCCCAATCATTTGCTTTTGAGGCAACATTGTTTACAGTTAATAAAGTAGCACCTTTGTTAACTGCTTTTTTAACTTTTATACCAGCAATAGTATGATCTTCAACAATGTTTGAACCTACTAAAAGAATCGTATTTGTAGTTAATAACTCATTGATTGAGTTAGCAGAAGCATCATATCCCAGAACATCCTTGATTCCTTCGCTTCTTGAGTTAAATGTGAAGATCTTACCAGTTTCAAGAGTTTTATTACCAAACTCCTTAGCTAAATAAATTTCTTCATTAGTAAGTCTATCAGAAACTGAAATACCTACTGAATTTCTACCATATAGTAAGTGTAAACTTTGCGAGCGTCTAGCTACATATAGTAAGGCTTCTTTATACGAAACTTCTACTAGTAGGCCGTTCTTTCTTACAAGTGGCATTCTAAGTCTATTATCTTTGTCAAAGTCATTAAATCCAAATCTACCTTTAGAACATAATAATCCTTCGCCAAGATCTAATTTGTTTGATGGTAGCTATCTAAGAAGTAAACTTCCACGACTCTCAATAACAACATTACAACCTACAGAACAGTTAGAACATACTGTCTCAGTTGATACTGGAACAACTGGAACTGGCTTATCTATATGAATCTTTTCTTGTAATGCACCCGTTGGACAAACTGTAATACACTGTCCACAAGATATACAATCAGTATCTTTAAGTCTTTTTTCAAGAGCAGGTAATACTACAGTATTAAATCCTCTATTTACAAGGCCAAGAGCTGTGTTATCCATTACTTCATCGCAAATTCTAACACACATACCACAAAGGATACATTTGTTTGGATCTCTTAATATGAATGGGTGATCTTCAATAAGATCTAATTGATGCTTGTCACCTTCAAATCTAGCAGGCTTAACATCATATTCATTTGCACGAGCAAATAAATCACATTCAAATGAATCATGACATCCACACTCTAAACATCTCATAGATTCAATTTTAGATTCTTCCTCTGTATAACCATGAACAATTTCTTCAAAGTTAGTTTTTCTAAGCTCTGGCGCCTCATGTCCCATATGAGTATGAGGTGCTTTTAAAATAAATGGAAAATCAGCTACAGTTATATTCTCTTTTTTAACAACATATGGCTCTACTATTGGTGTAAGATTTCCATCTAAATATGACATCATTACTCTAGCAGCATTCTTACCTTCAGCAATTGCTGCGATTGCAATGTCAGCTCCATTATTAGTACAATCACCACCAGCGAATACGCCTTCAAGGTTAGTTTCGAAAGTAGTTTCATCAGCACGGATTGAACCCCAGTCGTTTAATTCTAGTTGCTCAAGTCCATCAACTTTTAATTGCTGACCAATAGAGATAATTACAGAATCAACTTCTAAAATTTGATCTTCACCTTCAACAGCTACAACTTTACGTCTACCACTAGCATCAGGCTCTGTTTGAACCATCTTTTGTAATCTAATGGCCTTAACATTTCCATTTTCGTCACCGATAATTTCAGTTGGATTAAGTAAAAACTTAAAGTTTACGCCTTCCTCTTCCGCCTCATCAATCTCAACATCTACAGCTGGCATATCAGCCTTTGTTCTTCTGTATATACCAAATACTTCTTCAGCACCAAGTCTAATTGCAGTTCTACATGCGTCCATAGCTGTATTACCACCACCAATAACTGCAATTCTCTTACCAACTTTAATTGGCTCATTTACTGCAAATTTATTTAGGAAATCGATACCACCGTGTACTCCATGTAAGTCTGATCCAGCACATCTTAGTTTTGAACTCTTCCAAGCTCCAACTGCAACATAAACTGAATCATATGTGTTTCTAAGGTAATCAAGAGTTACATCTTCACCAATCTTAATGTTTGGCTTTAAAGTTACTCCCATTTTTTCAATTAATTTAACTTCACTAAGTAAAACTTCTTTAGGAAGTCTATATAATGGAATACCATACTTAAGCATTCCACCAAATTCAGGCATCGCTTCGTAGATAGTTACATCATATCCTTCTTTTCGAAGGAAGAATGCTGAAGTAAGTCCACTTGGACCTCCACCAATGATAGCAATATGCTTTCCATTTGAGGCTTTTATAGCTGGCATATATGGCTCATCTTTCTCAAGGTCTAAATCTGCAACATATTGCTTTAACCAAGCAATATTAATAGATTCATCAATTACTCCACGTCTACAAGCTGTCTGGCAAGGGTGAGGACAGACTCTACCAATAGATGCTGGAAGTGGAAGATCTTCTTTAATAAGTTTTAATGCCTCATCATATTGCTTATTTGCAATAAGTCCTACATATCCTTGAATATCTACATGATCTGGACATCCAAGTGAACAAGGAGCTTTACAGTCACCATCGTGATCTGAAAGTAATAACTCAAGAGTAGTTTTTCTTGACTCTCTAATTCTATCTGTATAAGTCTTAACAATCATTCCATCAGAAATATCTGTTGAACAAGATCTAATTAATTTTCCGTTTCCTTCAACTTCAACAACACAAATACCACAAGAACCGAAATTCTTAAGCTTATCATCTTGACAAAATGTAGGGATATCTATATTATTTTCCTTTGCAACCTCAAGAATAGTTTTTCCTTTATGAGTTACAATCTCTCTACCGTCTATATTAACTCTAATTTGAGACATCAGATTATCCTCCTAGTTTACGCTTATTGCTTTGAATTTACATTTACTGACACACTGGCCACACTTAATACATAAATCTTGATCGATTTCATGTACAACTTTTACGCTACCAGAAATTGCATTTACAGGGCAAACTCTAGAACAAAGAGTACATCCTATACAATTCTCAGCTACGATTTCATAAGTAAGTAATGCAGCACACTGCTTAGCTGTACACTTATTCTTGTAGATATGATCTTCGTACTCATTTCTGAAGTACTTGATAGTAGTTAAAACTGGGTTTGGAGCCGTTTGTCCAAGACCACATAAAGATCCTTCTTTGATCTTAAAGCTTAACTCTTCAAGAAGTTCAATGTCTCCATCTCTACCTTTACCAGCAGTCATTCTCTCAAGAATTTCTAACATTCTCTTAGTTCCGACTCTACAGTAAGTACACTTACCACATGACTCTTTACAAGTGAAGTCAAGGAAGAACTTCGCCATCTCAACCATACAGTTCGTTTCGTCCATAACAACCATACCACCGGAACCAATGATTGCTCCTGTTGCGTTAATTGATCTATAATCGATTGAAGTATCAAGCAACTCTGCTGGAATACATCCACCAGATGGACCACCCATTTGAACAGCCTTGAACTCTTTACCATCTTTAATTCCGCCACCAATATCATAAATAACTTCTCTAAGAGTCATTCCCATCGGCACTTCAACTAGTCCACCCTTTTGAATTTTACCAGTTAATGCAAATACTTTTGTACCTCTTGAACCTTCAATTCCAAGATCCGCAAAAGCTTTAGCACCTTTGTTAAATATCCAAGGAACATTTGCAAATGTCTCAACATTGTTTATGTTTGTTGGAAGATCCCAAAAACCTTTTTCAGCAGGGAAAGGTGGCTTAAGTCTAGGCATTCCTCTCTCACCTTCTAATGAAGCGATAAGAGCAGTTTCTTCACCACATACAAATGCACCTGCACCAGCTTTAATTCTAAGTTCAAAGTCATATCCTTTAATACCAAAACAATCTTTACCAAGTAGGTTCATTGCTTTAGCATCATCAATAGCTTTTTGAAGTCTAACAATAGCAAGTGGGTACTCAGCTCTAACGTAAACAATACCCTCGTTAGCTCCAATTGCGTATCCACCAATCATCATACCCTCAATAAGGCTATGTGGATCTCCCTCAAGTACAGATCTATCCATGAATGCACCTGGGTCTCCCTCATCAGCATTACATACAATATATTTTTTTGTTCCTGGAGATCTAAGAGCAGCATTCCACTTAAACCAAGTTGGGAAACCAGCTCCACCACGACCACCAAGTCCTGATTCTTTCATTACCGCGATTACTTCTTCGCTACTTAATTCATTAACACATTTCTGAATAGCCTTGTAACCATCAATTTCAAGGTAATCATTAATATTTTCTGGATCAATACTTCCATAGTTTCTAGTTACAATTCTAAATTCTTGAGAATCAAATACAGTCTCATCTTCTTTAGAAATTAAAAAATCAACTTTAGTAGGATTAACTAAAAGATCAGCCATATCACTAGCTTGTACATTTGTGTGTCTATATAATTTATCTTCAACATAGATATCAACGATTGGCTCAAGGTAACACATACCAATACATCCTGTAATAGTGTAGTTAACATCTGTGTGATTTAATTTTAATTCATTTATTATTTTTCCAGCTCCGGCAGCAATACCACAACTAGAAGCACCAATTACTACTTTCATGACTACGCCTCCTTACTTTCATTAGCTTTGATTTCTCTAAGTATTTCCTTAGCTTTCTCAGGAGTTAAATTAGGGTAAGTCTCATCATTTATCATCATAACTGGAGCAAGTGAACAACAACCAAGACATGCAACATTGTTAAATGTAAAAATATCATCTGGAGTTGTTTCACCCTCTACGATTCCCAACTCTTCACAAACAGCTTTCTCAATAGCAGCAGAACCATTAACGTAACATGCAGTTCCTTGGCATAACATTATAAGATTTTTTCCTATTGGGTTAAGTCTAAATTGAGTATAAAATGTAGCAACACCATATACTTTTGCCTCTTTAACACCAGACAATTTAGCAACTTCACTTAAAACCGACTTTGGAAGATAACCATATACTTCCTGAATTTCTTGAAGTATAGCAATTAAAGAACCATCTTTTCCTTCATACTTCTTTACTACTGGAGCTACTAAACTAAGATCTAAATCCTCAATAGCAACTATGTCCTGTACATCATCTTTACAACAGCACACTTATAAATCACCCCTTGTTTTTGTATGCACAAATTATATTGTATACAATCGTGCAATTTTTAAAATTCAACTACTTTTTAAATTGCTAAAAGAATCCATTTGATAACTTATTAACAATTTAATCCAGCTCATGAGAACATTACATAAAGGTGTAGCTTTGCTTATTCTTTAAAGAAAATCCTGATGTATTTTCAATTGAAAAAGCCTATTTCATGAAACTCTGTATTACAACTTAAAGGCTTATTTTAAATTTGTAAAATAAGGTATATTTATTTGAAATAAGTTCACTCAAATTTTGCCAAATATAAAATAATTTATCTATAGGTAAAATTCATTCTATCTCTCTAAGATTTTATCATAGATACAAGTTACATTTTATCATAAAATATATGCATTAAATAGCAGTATAATGTTAAAAAAAAGATTTTATTGACACTTAACAAGTGTAATTGTTATACAAATGATCATTATTGCACCTGTATTTTCCTTTAACCACTCATTATGTTAATTATTTTTAACATTTGAAGTGCATAATGCTCTCACAGCGCTGATTACACCATTCTTTACCTATTGCAAATATTATTTTAATAATAGTCAACATACATTTGATAATTTTTTAACGTTATTCTATGTGATTTTCCTTTGTATACTATCAATAATAAAATTTAAACCCTATATAATGATTCGCAATATTTGCAAAAAATTAAGCAGATATCCTAGTTTATTAACTATAATAATCTGCCTTCAATTATAGAATTGTTTTTCAACGAATTTGAAACTTTTTTAAGCTTTATAAATTTAGTATCTTCTCTCTAAAGCCCAGTTTTTCTAATGTTTCCATTATTATTTTGAACCACTCTGTATATTTTTCTGGATAATTAATCATATCTTGTGTTAAATCATCATAAGAAATCCACTTATAATCCATAGCTTCATCTGAATTTAATTCTACTAAGCCATTAAATTCACCTATAAAAACGTGATCTAATTCAAATTCTGTTAATCCTTTGTCAAGTTCAGCTCTATATATAAAATCGAAAACTTCTTCAAGCTCACAGTCAAATCCCATTTCTTCCATAAGCCTTCTATGTGCTCCATCTATAGTTAATTCTCCATCTCTAGGATGACTACAACAAGTGTTAGTCCACAACCCTCCAGAATGGTACTTTTCAAAAGCCCTTTGCTGAAGCATAATTTGCTTTTTATCATTATATACAAAAACAGAAAAAGCCCTATGTAGCTGAGACCTTTCATGTGCATCCATTTTCTCCATAAGTCCAATTTTCTTATCGTCTTCATCTACTAAGATTACGTATTCCATATAATTTCCCTTCTATTTACCAAAGTTTTCTTCTGCTTTAATTATCTTGCTTTCAATAGACGCTTTTATAAAAAGAAGCATAAAGAAGAAAATAAAACAACTAAGTGCAAGTACAAAATTCTCTTTTACAAGCTGTAAGACAACACCCATAAGTGTAAACATAAGACCCATAAACATATGGTACTTAGACGTTATCTCCATAAAGAAAGACTTATCTTTTACCTCTGTATGTTTTATTTGCTGACATATAGAGCCATACTTAAGTTTGTTTTTACTACTAACTAGAAAACCACAATACCCTATTATTAGTCCACCTAAAATAAACATAAATCCAATGTAATTAATCGGCCCCATTTAAATTCTCCTTTTCATGGTTAATCGCTTATCGATTAACAAATATTAAGTTTACTAAGTTCCATTACTTATAATAAGTATCGTATTATTCTTGTGATTTGTAAATATAAATAATTACTAAATTTTTGACTAATTAGTTAAATTACTTTTTATATGACTTAAGATAGTAATTATAATCTATTTTACCTGAACTCTTTGTAACTATCTCGCTTACAAGTAAAATTTGTTCTGGTCTACTTACTTTTTCAAGTAGTAAATTAATATTATCTTGTATTACACTCTTATCTTGATCTGTTTTTAATATAAGTATATAGTTTTCGCCTCGTTTATCATCCTTATAACTACAAACGTAACATTCACAGCATAATTTACTTGATAAAGTTGAGCGAATTTCTTCAATGTTAATCATCTTAGCGGATCTTGAAATTATATCTGCACCTCTTCCATAGATATATAACTTATCATCGTTATAACTCCCATAGTCTCCTGCGC
>JBARWW010000031.1:0-4048 GCA_049647005.1 Acidaminobacteraceae bacterium
CTTCAAAGGTCATGGTATGGCAGGTTTTGGTGGTGCCCTAAAACAACTGGCAATGGGTTTTGCATCAAGAAGTGGAAAAATGGCTCAACACTCTAAGCAAACACCAGAAGTTAATTCAACAAAATGTACGTCTTGTGGTTTATGTTTAACAAAATGTGATGTAAATGCAATACATATAGATGAATATGCAATAATCTCGGATGAGAAATGTGTAGGATGTGCAGGATGTATTGCCATATGTCCAGTGGGAGCAATATCTAACGACTGGGGAGCAGAAAACTTCAGAGAGAAAATTGCAGAGTATGCTTATGGAGCAGACTTAAATAAAAACCATATATATATTAATTTTTTAACAAATATTACCAAAGAATGCGATTGTATGGGACAGCATTATGAACCAATTGCTGATCACATTGGTGTTTTTGCATCAATGGACCCAGTTGCACTAGATAGTGCTTGCTTAGATATCTTACAAAAAGAAGATGGAAGTAAGTTATTTGAAAATGGTAGAACTACACTAGAACATGCTGCCGTAATTGGATTTGGTGATCCAGATTATAAAATAATTGAGTTATAAAAAAACCGATGAGGCTACTTTGCCTCATCGGTTTTTTCTGTGATATATAAGTTTCATACTTTGATAATTTTTTTATTAAAGTTTTTTATGGTTGATTTATATTATAAAGGTCTCTTTTTACTATTTGTATGGATTAATAGTAGTCCATGCATTATCTATTTTTTCATCATCCATTTCCATATCAAGGATCATTAGTTCTTCTAAACTCGACATATGCTGCTGATACAAAGAAATATAGTTATCAATATCTTCTTTTTGTTTTTTATAAAGTTCAGGTATCATATCCTCATTATGCTTTTTGAAAATTCTCATTAGGCGGTATGCCTTATATGGATCCATTCCTAGAATTTTCAGAATATCTTGTCCCTTAATAAGTGAACTTCCAAAGGTCTCTTTGTGAATATATTCAACATTCATATCCATAAGCTCATAGATTGATGTCAAATCAGATGCGTTAGCTACTATTTTAAGATGTGGATAGTGTTTTCTAACTAATTCCACCATTTTTTTAGATATTTCAAGATTACTCATCGACAATATGATAACTTCCGCTTCAGAAGCACCAGCCGCTTCAAGTAAGTCAAGTCTTGTAACATCACCATAATATACTTCAAAACCGAATTTTCTAAGGACTTCAACATTTGATGCGTCATGATCAAGAATAACTGGTTTTACACCTGCAGATAGTAAAAAACGTCCAATATCCGTACCCAATCTCCCAAAACCTGCTAGTATAACTTTATGACCAGATTCTTCTATAGTATCCATATCAGGGATGACTTTTTCATCTTTAGTTTTTCCTTCAATAAGTTTCTCATAAACTTTAAAAATAATTGGTGAAAGGAACATAGAAATTGCAACCGCAGAAATAAATGGTTCTGTAATTTCTGCATCAAGTACACCACTTGTTCTTGTAAACTGAAATAAAACAAAAGCAAATTCGCCTCCCTGAGCAAGAGCAATGGCGAAAATTGACCTATCCTTATTTGGCATTTTGAACAATATACCTATAATAAAAAGGACTAAGAACTTAATAGCTATCAAAGCAATAGTTATGCCTGCAATCATAATTATATTATCACCAATCAATGTGAAATTAAGACTTGCGCCAATAGATATAAAGAAAATTCCTAGTAATAAGCCTTTAAATGGTTCAATATCACTTTCAAGTTCATGTCTATATTCACTATCAGCAAGAACAACTCCTGCAAGGAAAGTTCCAAGTGCAGGCGATAAACCAACTAAAGTCATTAATAGAGAAATACCCACTACCATAGCTAGGGCAGCTGCCACAAAAATTTCTCTAATATGAGTATCTGCAATCACCCTAAATATTGGTCTACTAGCATATTTTCCTATAAAAAAGACTATCGATATTGCTAAAATAATAATAATAAGCTGTATATAACTAGGAAATACGGTTATATCAATTAGTGATGTTTGACTGTGTTCTTCAATTTTTACAGCTGATGTTGCAAGTAAAGGCATAAAGGCAAGCATTGGTATAACTGCTAAGTCTTGAAACAACAATACTGAGAATATAGATCTACCAGCTGATGTATTCATTAATCCTTTTTCCTTAAGTGTTTGAATTACAATAGCAGTTGAAGATAGAGCTAAAATTAGACCTACCGCAAGAGACTGTTTTAAGGGAAGTAAAGTATATGTAACTACACTAATCACTACTGCTGATAGAATAACTTGTGCACCACCCATACCAATAATAGGAACGCGCATCTGCCAAAGTAATGATGGCTTTAATTCTAACCCTACTAAAAAAAGCATCATGACAACACCAAACTCTGTAAAATGCATTACCGACTCTACATCAGCAATCAAAGAAAGTCCAAATGGCCCAATAAAAATACCTGCAATTAGATATCCAAGTACTGAACCTAAACCAAATTTTTTTGCAATTGGAACTGCTATAGCTGAAGCTACTAAAAATACAAAAAGTTGTAATAGAAATAACTCCATAATTTAAACCCTCCTAATAATACCATCAAGGTTTGAACTACAATACTTAACCTCTTTGGCTTTATCTAAATCTATATTGTCCTCTCTTAAATATACAATAAATTTTCTATAGTTTTCCGCATGATATCTTATTTGATCACTTGGCAAGCCACGATGAATTCCTAGTATTGTAAATGGTGATATCCACTGCATACTACAAAGATTTGCAACTGCTCTAAATGGTGAAGATAGTTCGCGAATTGTATATGCGTTTATTCCATCAGGTCTATATGAGCTATCATCTCCGCCAGCAGTAATAGCCTGAATAATCAATTTACCTTTTAGTGCATTACCTTCTGACCCATATGCCCAACCATGCTCTAGAACTAGATCTAACCATTCTTTCACTATAGCTGGTGCTTGATACCAATAAAAAGGATGCTGAAAAATGATAATGTCATGTTCTTCACATAATTTTTGTTCCTTTTTTATATCTATCATAAAATCTGGATAATTCGCATACAGATCATTTACTGTCACGTTTTCAAGATTTTCTACTGCATTTTTTAGTGCTGTGTTTATTATTGACTTTGATTTTGCTGGATGCGCAAAATTTATTAGAATTTTTTTCATCGTCTCCTCCTAATCTATGATTTATTTCATTACAATTAGCAATTCAAGTTTAATTATAGTGAATGTCTTATAATAAAACAAGTACTGACATTTTAATCAGTACTTGTTTTCTTAGTTCTATTTTCTTTCACAATATTTTTTAAAGTTCTCTAAAATACTTTGCCATCCGTTTTGTTGGCGTTCAATTGTATTATCAGCTTCTGCTTCAAATTCTTCTCGAATAATGACACTTCCATCAACTTCTTCAAAACTCACTATAACCTTTCGTCTATCTTCAAGTTCATAAGTATAGCCTTTATGCAATATAACTTCAGTGTAGACTCCTACAAAATCAAAACCGAGACTTCCATCTTTTGCTTCCATTCGTGATGTAAATTTACCACCTACCTGAAGATTATTTTTTGCCCAAGGTACACACCAATCATCTGATGCAAAATTCCAATGAACTATATGCTCTGGGTTAGTAAAATAATCCCATATTTTTTCCATTGATCCTATAACTTTAATTGATACTGAAATCATATTTTCACCTCTAAATTTTTTATAAAATAATGATAATAATTGATAAATATTATCATTAATTATATCATATTTCCATATTTTCTTCCATATATATAAAGATATTTTGTAAATCCATATAATTTTCCATCATATATATACTATATAGATAAAACATTTCATTTATAGTTTGTTTTTAGATACACTTCAAAGCTACTGATATGCTCATTGCTGTTTAAAACTAGTAAAAAAGGGTAAAGAATTCAATATATACTGTGTTTACGAAAGGATGGTTCATGATGATTAGAATAAGAAAAAATAACATTTACTTTATTAGCTTTTTGATTTTTGTGTTATTATTAAACTCCTGTGCAAGTACAATTG
>JBARWW010000032.1:0-5373 GCA_049647005.1 Acidaminobacteraceae bacterium
AATTGGAACTGACGCAGGATACATAATAACCTCTGCCATACCACCGATGTTAGCAATTAAAGGTATAAGTCCTAACCATCCAAGAACTGCACCAGCAAGCATGTAAGCCGAAATTTGTGGTCCGATAATAAATCCTACACCAAGAAGTGCGGGTAGTACGTCAATACCAACTGCAGCTCCTTTATATCCAGGAATTGTTGTCTCAATTTCACTTGGAAATAACTTAAGTCCATCAGTTACAAATTTATAAAGAGCACCAACTCCAAGTCCTATAAATGTAACCTTAGCTTTTTCTCCACCCTCTTCTCCAGCTAAAAGTACTTCTGCACAAGCTGTTCCTTCAGGATAAGGTAAAACGCCATGTTCTTTTACAATTAATGCTTTTCTAAGTGGAATCATAAATAATGTTCCAAGTAGTCCACCACTAAGTGCAATTGCTGAAATAGTAACAAGACTCGGAGTTCCAAGTCCCCACTCACTCATCCATATGAACATAGCAGGTAATGTAAATATTGCACCAGCTGCTAATGATTCACCAGCTGAACCAATTGTTTGAACCATGTTGTTTTCAAGAATTGATTCTTTTTTCATTATTCCTCTAATGATACCCATCGATATAACAGCTGCTGGTATAGACGCTGAAATTGTCATTCCAACCTTTAAACCAAGATATGCATTAGCTGCACCAAATACCACTGCAAGTAGTACCCCTAAAATTATAGAAGTAACTGTAAATTCTGGCATAACTCTATCTGCCGAAATAAACGGTTTAAACTCCTTATTGTTTGAAGTAGACATATATTCCTCCCAAAGTAAATAAATTAAATTACAGCTTCACATCATGCATAATGTTAGCTACCGAATAATAATTCTTTAAGCCATAAAATTATATTAAATGACTCAATATATTTCGATTAATATTGCTTGGAAGACTTCCTAAATCAAATTATAAACTTATATTTTTTATAAATCAACTCACTATTTGCAAGTATCCACCATTACAGTGCATACTCTAAAGCTAGTATTTTCAACCCTACCAATCGGTCTACAACATTATTTACACCTACCGTCCGTTAGTTAGTTTGCGTGTCTACTCAAGTAGCACGTTTTCATTTTCTCTAAAATCTATCTCTTTATTCACTTATAAATAGATGTACTGAATTTTTATACATTTTTCAAAAGAAATTTTGCATAAAAAAAATATTTTGAAATTTTCTTAATATTTTTTTTTGATGATTTTGCTTATAAAATACTATTTTTAATCTTTATAATAAGATTTAGCAATAATCAAATGCATGTAGAAAAAGATACGAGTAAGTTTAATTTTTCTTACCCGTATCTTCAATATATTTTTCTATCTATATTTTTTATACACAGAATTTCTCATTAAAGTATATATAATAATTAGAAATGCAACTATTGTACCTAAAACACCACCGTTTATTGGAAATTTAAATTGAATTCCTATAACTGCAAGTATTGCAAATAATACTCCAACAATACCTTCGCCTGCTATAAGGCCCGATGAGTACAATATACCAGCATCTTCTTTGTTTTTGCTCTCAAAAGTATCCACACCATCTTTGTTTTTATTAATCATACCCCTTACAAGACCACCAATAAATATTGTTGTAGTTAATTGAATCGGTAAATATAAACCGATTGCTACTGGAAGTATTGGAATTCCAACTATCTCTACTATAATTCCAATTCCAATTCCAATTCCAATAAAGGCCCAAGGTAAATCTCCCTGCATAACACCCTCAACAATGATTTTAATTAAAGTAGCCTGTGGGGCTGGTAATTCTGGCGACCCAAATCCCCAAGCGTTATTAAATAATATAAGCACGCCTCCAAGTACTAGAGACATAGTTATAACACCTATAATTTCACCAATCTGCTGTTTATATGGTGTTGCTCCAACTAAATATCCAGTTTTTAAATCTTGAGATGTATCTCCAGACATAGATATAATAATACAAATTATTGAACTAACAGTAAAAACAGCTAATATACCGCGTGTTCCTACATATCCCATAAATTTATAAACAAATGCTGCTAACATAAGTGAGGCTAAAGTCATTCCTGATATAGGATTTGAAGAACTTCCTACGTAACCTACTATTCTTGAGGATACTGTTGCAAAGAAAAAACCTATAACAGTAATAAATACTGCACCAACAAGTCCTATTTTAAATACTGGTATTAAAACAAGTAATATAGTCACAATTAGAATAGTCGCAATTACAAAAGGCATGGGTATATCCTTATCTGTTCTGATATATTCCTTACCTCGAAGTATATCGTTGTAATCTCTAAGCGACTCTGTAAAAGTTTCAAGTATCATTGGAAAAGTTTTAAACAAACTAAAAAAACCTCCAAATGCAACCGCTCCAGCTCCTATATATCTTATATAAAAAGACCAAATTTGATTAGTTGATAACATTGATATTGGTAGAGTTGCTGGAGATAAAGGTATTACACTTAAGTCACCAATTAAGACAATTAAAGGTATAATAACAATCCACCCAATAAGCGATCCAGCGAACATGTAACTACTAATTTGCCGTCCTATAATAAATCCTACTCCAAGTAGCGCTGGTAGGGCATCTAATCCAAACATCGTTGTTATAGGTTTTTTTATAAAAAAGTTAATCTTTGATGGTATAAATCCTACTCCATCTGATATTATTTTATAAAATCCACCAACTAACATTCCAATAAATGTTGATTTCGCCTTATCTCCACCTTCTTCTCCAGCGAGCAAAACCTCTGCACATGCTGAACCTTCTGGATAAGGAAGATAATCATGTTCTTTTACAATAAGTGCTTTTCTTAACGGTATCATAAACATTACACCGAGGATTCCACCTGAAGCACCAATCAAACTTATAAGTAACATGGATGGAGGCTCAAAACCGTTACTCGCTGACCATAAAAAAATTGCTGGTATTGTAAATATAGCTCCAGCAGTTAAAGATTCGCCAGCAGAAGCAATTGTTTGTACCATATTATTTTCAAGTATTGAATCTCTTTTCATGAGTACTCTCATTATACTCATAGAAACTACAGCAGCAGGAATCGATGCACTAATTGTCATACCTACTTTTAATCCTAAATATGCATTTACAATTCCAAACACTATTGCAAGTAATACACCTAGAGCTATAGATACAATTGTAAGTTCAGGCATAGATTTATGCGCTGGTATAAATGGTACAAATGGTCTAAATGAATTTTCATCCAATATAAAGCCCTCCTTGTTGCAAAATTGTAATTTTTACCATATGCCTATTATAATAAATATATGCTAACTGTTCAAATTCATTTATTATTTAGCATTATTGCTATATAATAAATATACATACTACTATCAATTAAGGAGTTTTAATATGACTACAAAAGAAAAAATATTATATTCTGCAATCAAAAACTTTGTAAATTTGGGAATTTCACAAGCATCTCTTAGCATAATTGCTGAAGATGTTGATATAAAAAAATCATCAATTTATTATCATTTCGAATCCAAGGAAGTACTTGTAAGCTCAGCTATTGAAATGATTTTAAATGATATTGAGTATAGAATTAATGAAAATCTAAAGAGTAACGCTAACCGTGTAGATGATATTGAAGTTGTTTGCAAAAGCATTATTGAATATCACATTGATTTATCAATGCATGTAAATAAAAACATAAAGCATACTATAAATATATCTCCACTACTTTCTAGTGCTTCAAAACTTAATACAAATCTTGAGACCAAAGTTAACGAATACTACTACAATCTTCAAAAAAGAATTATTCAATTATTAAGTGATGGTCAAAAATCTGGCTATATCATAACCACTTTAAATACTGAAATTACATCTCTTGACATTATGTCACGAATTGAAGGTGTTTTAACTCTTGCTTCAACTTATAAACAAACTCATATAACAGCTTTATCTAATTCTCTTTATGAAAACATACGTCTATATACAAAGTCTGACGACAAGCGTATTGCTAAAAAGAAAAGGATGCTTGATTATAAGTCATTAGATTTGGCTCGCAAGTGGTAATGTTTTTACAAACTCAAAAAAATCACTATACTTTCCTTTCAATTTGCCTAGTTTTTCTAGTATAATTGCATACATAAAAAATCTTCCACTATTACAAATGAAAGATTTTCTGTTTTTTTGAATTTTTTCTATTCTTTTAAAATATCATTGGCAATATCATTCAAAATTTTAAAACCATTGATATTTTTAACTTCTTTTTCACTATAATCTATACGATTATCATATAAATCACTAAATGCTCCACCTGCTTCAAGCACTATTATCTCCATAGCTGCAGTGTCCCATACACTAGTTTTAGAACCAAAATTATAGTACATATCATACTCACCCGCCGCAATTTTACAGCCTTTAAGAGAACTTCCCATCTTAGTTAATGTAGAAATTTCACTTTTATGTTTTTCTATAACTTTCGCGTACTTCAAACTAATATGCGATCTACTCTTTAGTGCACGAAGTTCTGAGTGTCTGCTTGAGACTGTTATCTCTTTCTTTTCACCATGTATTTCTATAAATGCACCGCTAGCAAGAACTGCGTAATAAAGTTCTCCATAGACTGGCGCATATACGACACCAAGTACTACTTCTCCTCTAAATGCTAAAGCAATATTTACTGTGAATTCATCATTCTTTTTTACAAATTCTTTGGTTCCGTCAACAGGATCAATAATCCAGCACCAATCGTTTTCAAGCCTATCAAAATCATCAACCATCTCCTCAGATAGTATAGCGTGATCCGGATAATTTAGCTTAATTGCATCTACAATAATAGCGTTAGCACTTAAATCAGCTTCTGTTAAAGGAGTTTCATCTGCCTTGTACTCTACATCAAAGTCTTGTTTGTATATTTCAAGTATCTTCTCACCTGCAATTATTGCAATTTCTTTTGCTAATTTTAATTCCTTTATAAGCTTCATAGATATCATTCCTTATGTTTTTCTCTACTAGTTAGTATAAGTTAATTTTCCCTTTAGTTTATATATCTATTATATACTTTTTAAAGTGAATGTATAATAAGTTAAAATATTATCTATATTTTTATCTTTATTACATATATTTAATTAAACACAAGTCTAATTTGACTCGATTTTAACCTTCGTACCATGTAGACCAGGCTCTGCTGGAGTAACACTTAGTCTCATGGGAACTCTATTTTTAAGTTCTTCAACATGCGAAATAACCCCAACAGATATATTTTTGGATCTAAGTTTTTCAAGGGAATTCATAACTGTATCAAGCAAATCTACATCTAGAGTTCCAAATCCTTCATCTAGTATAAAGAACTCAAGTATTGCTGATCCTTTAAGTTGTATATGCG
>JBARWW010000033.1:0-10587 GCA_049647005.1 Acidaminobacteraceae bacterium
GTAGTATTAACTGGTGATATCATGAGAATGCCTGGTCTTCCTAAAGTTCCAGCTGCAAACAGAATGGATATATTAGATAATGGTGAAATCGTAGGTTTATTCTAATAACTAGTTTTATCCTAAAATATTCGTTATAAAATATATAATAGCAAAAATTAATCGGACCTATAAATCCTTGAAGTAGATATAATTATTTACTTCAAGGATTTTTTTTAATGGAAAATTATATATGGTTAAATTCACCTATTTCTTTTAGAGTAAATCAATTGATAAAAGAAATTGTTAGACTTAGAGGAGAGATTATATTTGTTAGTGACATTATAGTGTCTAATTTTTCAGGGGAACCAGCAAAAAAATCATATTTTAATTGTGAATTTATGCATAAAACTGCTATGTTTAATACATTATAGCAGTTTTTTATGTGTGTATATTGCCTAAAAGATAAATTAGAAAGCATGATTCGTATAAAATTTCAAAAGAAAAGATTAAGCGTGTATGTTTCAAACAAGGTGTTTGAAATATAAAATAATAAAAACAAATAAAAAAATATACCTATTTTCACAAATATATGCTATACTTTTAAAAATGAATAATTACTTAGAATGACGCATATTTATTCATGAATATTATTAGTTATTAACTGCGTCCAGAGAGACGTAAATAAGGAGGTAAATTATGAAAGGTTATTTAGTTTTAAACAATGGTTGTGTATTAAATGGTGTAGTTTCAGATAATAAGAGTAATATTGTTGGTGATATTATTTTCGGAATTGATAATTCTATATCAATTGTTGGAAATGACTTGACAAGTAAAATTTCAGTATCAGAGTCAGAGTTTACTAATTTAGAGAGCAAATTTAAAGAATCAAGTTTAATTGGTAAAATTGTTATTGATACACTACCTATTGAGTATCACATGTATGATGTTCAATCTGCATTTTAAAAATTATCATTAAGATAAAAAATATATAGGTAAACATAATTTGATATGTATTGAAAAAATAGAAAATACGTGCGACTAAAAATCTTAGTTGCTCGTATTTTAATTTTTTGAATCTATAAAATATAAGAAAACTTTGCACAGTATGCAGATGCTTGGAAATAGCTGTTTATATTAGCGGTAAAGATGGTAGTTATAGGATATATCTTGTATTTTTTAGGGGGTGCATTATGAATGCCAAAACGATGGAAGAAATTGAGTTTATTCGAGAAGTAAAAGACAAATTTAGTAAAGTGATTAATTTGGATTGTAAAAATAAATTGATATCTGTAAATGATGGAGCCTTTAAATTGTTTAATAGTCAGATCGGATTTGAAATAGATATTCGAGAGCAACTTTTAGAATCAAATGCTTACAATGACTTAGTTGATTTAATTGGTTTAAAAGCATTTGAAATAAATACAGAGAGTATTAATGAAAAAATAATTGGTATTATTGAAGAAGTCGAGGATGGTTATAAATTAATATTTGAAGTTCTTGAAGGTGACGATCCAATTAAATATATATCAAATATACATCACTTTAAATTAAATAGAGAAATTTGGTATAAAGCGATAGTATATTCTCTGCCCGATCTTATATTTATATATGATGGAGATGGAACATATTTGGACGTTATAGCTAGATTTGAAAACTGGAGTGATATAATTACAGGTAGTGCACTAAAGCTAATAGGAACAAATATAAAAGATGTTTTAGATGAGAGTCAAAGTGTTGAATTTTTAAGCAAAATTAGGGAAGTGCTAGAGACTAATGAAACTATAGAATTTGAATATAGCCTAAATGTAGAATTCAATTCACAAGTAAAGTATTATTCAGCTTTAATATAACCTATAAAAGGTGAAGATGCTGTTATATGGGTAGCACGAGAAATCACTGAATTACATAATACACGTATGCAAATTGAAAAAGCTAAAAACTACTTTGAATTATCACATAAGATAAAAACTAGTATTATATCAAATCTAAATCATGAAGTTAGAACACCTCTAAATATAATCATGAACACACTTGAGTTCTTAAAATTGACTACTAAAGATAAAACAAATTTAGACCAACTTAAAATAATTGAAAAATCGAGCAAGCATTTATTAGATGTATTCGAAAACATGATTTCATTATCAGAAGATGGCATGTATGATATGAAGCTTAGTGTTGAATCATATAATTTTCACGAAATGGTAAGTTCGATAATAACTTATATCAACGAATCTGCAATGGAAAAAGGGTTAAAATTGTTAGTTGATATTAGTCCAGATATACCCATTATAATAGAAGGCGATCAAGCTAAAATTAGTGAAGTTATAACACATTTGATATCAAATGCAATTAAATTTACAGAACTAGGAACAATACTGCTAAAGATAAATTTAATTAAAAAAGAAGATAATTTGTATTTGGATATAGTAGTTAAAGATACCGGCATCGGCATAAGTGAAGACGATCAAAATGTGATATTTGAATCCTTTGAAAAAGGTGTTTCAAATACTTATAGTTCATCTAATGGACTAGGTATTGGACTTACTCTTGTTAAAAAAGCAATTGAACTGATGGATGGAAATATCACTTGTGATAGCAAATTAAATAGTGGTACGCAGTTTACTGTAAAAATACCAGTTGAAATTGATACTAATGCGGCAAATTACTATATAGTAAATAGTGATGAGTTTAAAGGCACTACTGTATTGATACTTGATTCACATGATGAATCAAGAGCGATTACAGAAAGTGTATTTAAATCATTCAAATTCAAAACAATATCTTTTAATAGTTTAGAAAAAGGAATTGACTTCATTTCAAATGATGACAAAAGAAGTAGCAAAATCATTTTATTAGATGATAGTTGTATTTCGTCTTATCATAAAGCAAGTGATTTATGCTCATTGTTTAGAAGTCAAGGAGCTGACGAAATAATTATATCAACAAGTTTATTCAATAAAAAAGTTTTAGAGTTATACAGTAAAGGCATTATTGATGATCACGTTGTAAAACCAATTACTCATGGATCTATTTATAATGTTATTATTTCAAGATATAGAGTAGCGAAAAAGGCTAAAGGAATAAAGGGGAAAAAAAAATTTGGAAATTACAGTGCACTTATTGCTGATGATAATTTTATAAATCGAGAAGTTGCTGGATCAATACTTAAGACATTAGGCTTGAAAGTGGATAAGTCAAGTGATGGATATGAAGCTTATCAAAAGACGCTTAAAACAAATTATGACATTATATTTATGGATTTAGAAATGCCAGGTACTGATGGGTATGAATCTCTTAGGCTTATAAGAACAATAAAAGAATACAAGTTAATTCCTATTATAGCTATGTCAGCAAGTAAGTTTAAAGATGTGAAGGATAATATAGAAGAGTATAATTTTGATTATTATATTCAAAAGCCAATAGAGTTATCAGCACTCATAAAACTCTTAGATGTATATTTTGATCGTAGTATAACTAGGCATACTGAGACTAGTGATAGTCTTTATGAAATTACTGAAGAAGAAATTATGAAATGTCCATATCTTGATTATGAACAAGCTTTTGAACGAGTGTGTGGTGATAAAAAACTTATTTTTAAAATGCTAAAAGATTTTTCGAAAAAGCTTCCTGATATAATGAATAAATTATCGAGTAATGTAAAAGAAAAAGATTATGAAAGTATTATTAAATTGCTTCATATGCTTAAAGGAACATGTGGAAATCTTGGATTTGATAGAATTTATGATGAGATAATTAATGTGGAAGAAAGCTTCAGAGATAAGGACTATGATAAATCAAATTTTGATAAACTACTTTATATGCTTAAGCGTGTAGATTTATTTAATTTCAGTGGAGAAGACGAGAGTAAATATAGTACTATATATATTACTGATCAAATTGAAAGTGAAGATACCTATAAGAAGATACTATTTGAATTAAATAAAAATTTATCATATGGTAAGATTAAAGAGATTCGAGAGTTAATTGAAAGATTAAACATATATGAGGACATATTTATAAAAAAAGATATTTTTGAGTTGTTAAGTCAAATGATTTCGAGATATAGATTCAAAGAAGCTAAATTACTAGTTGAAAAAATTTTAGATGAAAAATCCCTATAATAAATAGGAGGATCTTATGAAAACCATATTAATAGTTGAAGACACAGAAGCAAATATAGATATATTGGTTAAAGTTCTTGAAGATAAATATGATCTTACAGTAGCTACAAATGGTAAAAACGCCCTTGAATTAATGAAAAAACAAAAACCAGATTTGGTGCTCCTAGATGTAATGATGCCTGAATTAGATGGCTATGAAGTTGCAAAATACATGTCGGAAGATTTGAGCTTAAAAGGAATTCCAATTATATTTATTACAGCACTTTCAAATACTCTAGATAAGACAAAGGCATTTTCACTTGGGGCTGTAGACTATATAACAAAACCTTTTCAAAGTGGTGAGGTACTAGCTAGGATAGAATCTCACCTAGAAATTAAAGGTGCAAGAGAATTTTTAGAGAAAGAGAATGAGTGGTTAGAAGTAACTGTTGCTGAAAGAACGAAAGATCTAGTAGAGTCTCGTGACGCAACTATATACTGTATGGCTATAATGGCTGAAGCACGTGATAATGAAACTGGCCAACATGTACTTAGAACTCAAAGTTTTGTTAAATTAATAGGTGAGTATTTAAAGAAACATAAAATATATAGTGAATTTGAAATTCCGGGATATCTTGAAAGTTTATATAAAGCAGCTCCACTTCATGATATAGGAAAAGTTGCCATTCGAGATAATATACTTTTAAAAGCAGGAAGTTATACCTTCGAAGAATATGAAGAAATGAAGAAACACTCACTTTATGGTAGGGATATGCTCCTTAAGGTTATTATTGAATATAAAAACAATGAAATTCTCGAGGTGGCGAGTAGAATAGCTGCTGGACATCATGAAAAATGGGATGGGTCTGGTTATCCATATGGAAAAATTGGATACGAAATACCACTTGAGGCTCGAATTATGGCTGTAGCAGATGTATTTGACGCTTTAACTACAAAGCGTGTTTACAAAGAAGAGTTTCCTTATGAGAAG
This sequence comes from Acidaminobacteraceae bacterium, assembly GCA_049647005.1. Taxonomy (GTDB): domain Bacteria; phylum Bacillota; class Clostridia; order Peptostreptococcales; family Acidaminobacteraceae; genus JBARWW01. The sequence continues at coordinate 5,071 of JBARWW010000033.1, forward strand.
GCTATTAAAATTATAGTTGATGGAAAAGGTGTGCATTTTGATCCCGTTCTTGTTGAAGTTTTTATTGAGTTGGAAAAAGAAATGTGTGATATAGCAGATCAGTTTAAAGATAGAGTTACCGATAATTTGTTTAGTGTATAAATTGAAATTGGAAAGCACGATTTTGGTCGTATTTAGTCATAAAAGTTAATTTATTTGTAAAAGTTTCATTATTTTTAAAAAATATTGGAACTTTTTTTATAGTAGCCCCGTCTAACTTGTGTAAACTAAAATAATACAAGCTAATTATTAGCCAAAACGGAGGACGAATAAATGAATAGAAACATCAAAAATACACTAGTAGCGTTAATGGCAGTGACTTTATTACTTGGGGCAACATTAGTAAGTTTTGCAAATGATAAATTAGAGCCAGAAGTAATAAAGATAGATAATCCAAATTCAACATTAGATATTAATAGGGAAAACAAATCATATGAAAAAGCAACACCAGTTTTAATTAGTACTGCTATTAGCAATGAATATGCAAATGCAATTAGTGAAAATCTAGAAATTACTTATGAAGATAATAAAATTGAATTCGATGTTAAACCTGTAATAAAAGATGGTAAGGTTATGATTCCTCTATCAGCAGTTTTAAAAGCTATGGATTATAAATACGAATGGAAAAAAGAAACATTGTCTGTAGATATTATGAAAGGTGTTAACTTTACAACTATATATATAGGTAAAAATGATTACTTTAAAAATAAAATGGCAGCAAGACCACTTTCGACTTCTCCGATTATTATCGAAGGTAGAACTTTAGTAGCAGTTGAGTTCTTTAGCGAAATCCTAGGTCTAAGTATATCAGTTAAGGAAAACTTGATATCTTTCTCAGAAGGTGGAATGGCATTTCACTATGGTTATATTACAGAAATAAGTAAAGATGAAGATGGAAATAGTACAATAACATTAACTAAGGTAAAAGATTCAACTGAAATGATGGATAAGATAATTATACACACTAGAAAAGGCGAGACTATTTTCAATAATTCAAATATAGTTGTAGGTGAATTTGTAAATGTAATTAGCCCTATGTTTATGACTATGAGTATTCCTGCTCAAACTTCAGGTGTTGTAATATACTAAATTAAATTAAATATAAAAGCTAAGGTAATTAATCCTTATCTAGTAGGTGCTTAGTTTTGGTATTCCATCGAGGCTAAGCACTTTTTTTACTTTATAAATCTTTGAAGAATAGTATAGAAAAATCAATTTCCAAAAGGAAATAAAAATGTAATATAAAGACATATGTGCATGTGTTATAATTTAATAGTAATATGTAAAAAAGTTAAAAATACATAATCTACTCAGCAAAGGTCTAGATAATTAGAGGGTAGGCTTTGAATAGATTACATGGAGGATTTCATGACTAAAGTATATTTTGTTAGACATTCAAAACCAGATTTTTCTATAGAAGATGATATGACTAGACCACTTACAGAAGAAGGTCTTAAGGCCTGTGAAGGTGTTACAGATTTTTTATCTGATAAAGATATTGATAGGATATTTTCAAGCCCATTTAAACGTAGTTATGATACCATAAAAGGCTTGTCTGATAAAATTGAAATAGCAATTGAAGTAGTTGGTGATTTTAGAGAACGTAAGATCTCTAATTCATGGATAGACGACTTTAATTCATTTACAAAAAATCAGTGGAGTGACTTTTCTTTTAAACTTGAAAATGGAGAGAATCTAAAAGAGGTTCAGTGTAGAAATATAAGGGCATTTAAAAAAGTAATTGAAGATAATGAAGATAGAAATATAGTCATAGGAAGTCATGGAACTGCAATGAGTACAATCATTAACCACTATGATCCAACATTTACCTATAAAGATTTTGAACGTATAAAATCACTAATGCCATTTATAGTAGAGATGGAGTTCAAGGGGTTAATGTTAGTAAGTATGCGAGAGGTAATGTTATAAAAGTATAAAGAATAGTGTTGACACTATTCTTTTTAGCTTGTATAGTAATGTTAATCAAATAAAGCAAAGCGAAGAATGAGAGAAGTAAGTATAGAGATTAATCAAAGAGAGCTAATTGTTGGTGAGATTTTAGCATTAAGACTTGTACCGAATGGACTCATGAGTTGGAACTGAAATTTATTAGGGGACACGGGATTCTCCCGTTATAGAGATAGAGTATCGGACTTATAGTCTCGTACTTGAATTGAGATAAGGGGAAACCCTTAATTTGAGGTGGCAACGCGAATATATCGCCCTCTATACGTTTATGACGTATAGAGGGCTTTTTTATTTTTTTGAAACACGATATATAATATATAAATCATTTTTAAGTAAAGGGGGCGTCAAAGTGTATAATACATGAACTTGAACTTCAGTAGAAATTAATCAAGAAAAAAGAGACAATATAGGCAAAACAATAATAGATCGTTTTGGCGATAAATCCTAGGAGGAATAAAAATGAAAAATTATATAAAAGTATTAGTATTAATGATGGTGGCTCTATTAGCATTTACAGCTTGTAGCACATTAGATGATAAGGGTGTAGATACGGATAATGCAAATGGTGAAATAGCAATTAAGAAAATTGGTATAACACAACTAGTCGAACACCCATCGCTTGACACAATTAGATCTGGTGCTATTCAAGCACTAGTAGATGCTGGATACAATGATGGTGAGAACATTGAGATTGAGTTTTTAAATGCTCAAGGTAGTATGGAAAACACAAATACAATTGCAAATGAATTTTCAAATAAAGAATTTGATGTAGTGTTAGGCATAACAACACCATCAGCTCAGGCCTTATTCAATAAAGTAAAAAACACTCCTATTATTTATACAGCGGTAACTGATCCTGTGTCAGCTGGGCTTGTTGGAGAAAACATAAGCGGTGTGAGTGATATGACGCCAGTAAAGAAGCAATTTGATCTTTTAATTGAGTTACTTCCAGATACCGAAATAGTAGGTATGATATATAACTCAAGTGAACTTAACTCTGAGATACAAGTTGAAATTGCAAAAGAAGTTTCAGCTGAGATGGGTCTTGAGTTACTTGTTACATCAATTACAAACTCAAACGAAGTATCACTAGCACTAGATTATATATTAGAAGAAGCTGATGTGTTATATGTTCAAAAGGATAATACACTTGCATCAGCATTCCCAATCGTAGTTAAAAAAGCAGATGCTAAAAACATACCAATCATTGGAGCTGTTACAGATTTTGTTGATGCTGGTGCACTTGCAACAGATGGACCTAGTGAATTTGAGATAGGCTATGAATCGGGTAAGATGCTTGTAAGTATTTTAGAAGGTAAAGATGTAGCAGATATAGAAGCAAAATTAGTAGACACTACAAGAAGAGTATTTAACCTAGAAGTTGCTAAAAAATACAAGGTAGAAATCAAAGAATAAAAGTAAGTAATTTACATACACTAATAGATAGTGTTCATAGAAAAGAAGGAGAAAGAATATGATATCAACAATTACAGAAGGACTTATATTTGCTATTATGGTGCTCGGCGTTTATATTTCATATAAAATATTAGATTTTCCAGATTTAACAGTAGACGGTAGTTTTACACTTGGAGCTGCTGTATTTACAACAAGTCTATTAAGTGATTTACCAGTGTTTCTAGCGATGATTTTAACTATACTTGCGGGTTCTATTGCAGGATTTGTAACTGGATATATTCATACAAAGTTTGATATAACAAATCTTTTGTCAGGAATACTAGTTATGATTGGACTTTATAGCATAAATCTTAGGATTATGGGACGAGCAAATATAAACCTATTTACTGTAGATCATATTTTTTCTAATGGAAATGAGATTTTGATTATAGGTCTAATAATTGTCGTTGTAAAGATTATACTAGACTTATTTTTTAAAACTAAGATGGGTTTCTTAGTGAGACTTGTAGGTGATAACACTAACCTAATTGAAACACTTGGTTGTGATAGTAAGAAATATAAAATACTTGGACTAATGATAGCAAATGCACTTGTAGCACTCTCAGGTGGATTACTAGCGCAGTATCAAGGCTTTGCTGATATAAATATGGGAACTGGAATGCTAGTTATGGGGCTTGCATCTATAATCCTTGGAGAGACAATTTTTAAAAGGTTTTCATTTGTGCAACTATCAACGGCTGCAATTGTTGGAAGTGTAGCTTATAGATATATTTTAGCCATTTCTATAAGGCTGGGTTTTGCTGCTAGTGATTTAAAGTTAATTACAGCAGTAATACTACTAAGTATTTTAATAATAAATAAAAAGGGAATTAATATAGAAAATATAAGTTTCAAGAAAAAAAGTGAGGTGAGTGAGCCATGTTCGAATTTAAAAATGTAAGTAAAAAGTATAAGAGTTTAGATGGAGAAAAGCTAGTCTTTGAATCATTTAACTTTACGATAAATGATGGAGATTTTATATCTGTAATAGGAACAAATGGTGCTGGTAAATCAACACTTGTAAGATTGTTAGTTGGTGATGAATTAATTGACTCGGGTGAATTACTACTAGATGGATATGATATCAAAAATCAGGCCTCATATATACGAAAGAAAAAAATAGCAAAGGTTTATCAAGATCCATCAAAAGGAACAGCTGGAGAGATGACTATACTTGAAAATATGTCGCTTGCAGATAATAAGGGATCAAAGTTTAGGCTGTCTTTTGCTGTGAGTAAGAGAAATATTCAGAGATATAAAGATATTCTGAGTCAATTAAATCTTGGGCTTGAGAATGCACTTCATACAAAAGTAAAAGAGCTCTCAGGTGGTCAAAGACAATCACTTGCACTTATTATGGCAACAATGAATAAGCCTGATTTACTGCTTCTTGATGAACATACATCAGCACTTGATCCCAAAACTTCTGATATAATTATGCAAAAAACTAAAGACATAGTAGAGAAATATAAAATACCAACACTTATGATAACTCATAATTTAGCTAGTGCTACAAAATATGCAAAGCGACTTGTAAAGCTTGATAATGGAAAAGTGGTTATCGATATGGATATACAAGATAAGTCTAGTTTAGATAACATTAAATTATTTTAAGTTATACTCCCCCCGGAGTAAAAAAAAGACATAAAAATTATTATCAATTTTTATGTCTTTTTTATGCAATTAATTATATTACTGCTGATTCTAATATTGTAAAAGATTTATTGTCACAATCAATTTCTGCAATTGCTCCATAAGGAATACAAAATTTTGGTTCACAGTGACCGAAATTCATATTAAATAGTACAGGTAGATCACTTTTGTTATACTCTGCTAAAACTTTTTTAATTACGTATTTGTAATCAGCGTAGTGGGCTTCATCCTGAGGTTTACCCCATATAATACCACTTATTTTATCAAGTATTCCCATAACTGCGTACGTTCTCATAGCACATTCAACAAAACTAGATTCAGGTTTTTCTTCTGAAGTTTCAAAGAATAGTATGGCACCATCTAGTTGTTCCATAGTTGGAAATAAGTCAGTACCACGCATAG
>JBARWW010000034.1:0-2526 GCA_049647005.1 Acidaminobacteraceae bacterium
ATGCAATTAAAGTGTTGAAAAAAGAGGAAAAGATTTATTCACCAAAACGTTGTTTTTATACAGCTGATTAAGTATGAATTAATGTTATTACCTGAATTCTACGTTGATTTAATAAAATTAACGTAGAATTCTTTTTATATATATAACTATAAATACTAAAAGAGCAGAAAATATCTCTGCTCTAAATTTGATTAACATATTAAATTTAGATTATAACAATTTGCTAAGTTTAACAATATTCTCACGACGTGTCGAATTTGGTAAATTATCAGATCCCCTACAAATCTGAATTCAAATGAAGCCGTAACTTTAATAAAAATAAAGAACCTGATGTATTTCATCCAGGTCCATTCATATATACGATTTAAATTTGTCGAGATGATTACCGTAACGTTCATTTAATACAGTCGTAAACATTCTACTTTGTTATTGTACATGGTTGAATTAATATGCTATCGGATTTTATATATAATTATATTTCAACATCAAACTTTCTTCTCATAATAACAGAAAATCTTTGATGTTTAAAGAATTCAAGTAACCACCAAGAGTAATTTCCACCATCAACAATATAATACTTATATGAGAACACTGGAATGAAGACAGAACCACCGATATAGTTCCAGTTAACATTATCTAGATGTTTAAAATATTCTTTCCATTTATCATTTAACTGATAATTCAACCAATGAGGTATTATCAAAAATCTTTCATAACAATATTTACCAGTATGATGAAAAAATAGTCCTTTTACAATATCTCTAACTCTACTATTCATCAATTCTGAGTCCGGACAAAAATATGATGATTCTTCTACAACTCCCGTCAGAGGATTTTTAATAATGCATGGAACCATTATATTAGATAACTGTTTAACAAATGTGCTCTTCTCAGGTCTATTTAGACCTCGCATCACTTTATCTGAATTTTCATTTGCATATGTAGTAGAACCTGACATATATTCAATTGTCAAAAAAAATCTAAAGTATTCATCCATTTCAGATAATCCATTATTACATGATTTACAAGCAGGAACCGTAATTAAATTTGATGGTCTTGGTTTTGAAAAAATACTCTTTGGTGGTATATGCTCTTTAGTTAGGTTATCTTTAGAACCACAATAAACACATTTATTCATAGTTTCTCCAATACACATATATATAATTTCTGATAACTCATTTAGTTGAAGCCTAATGTTGCAATCATATCCATAAGCCATAGTTTACAAATATTTAAACTAAACATTATTATAGTTACAACAAAACAACTCCATTTACTAATGAAGTTTAGTCCTCTATTTAATTCCCTTTTCTTTTAATGTTTCTGATCCAAATCTTCCAAAATTGAATATGACAATTATATCATATATCCTCTATAATCAACCTAAGAAATCTACTGCCCTACAAATCAGAATCTGTCTGAGAATCACAAAAGTAGCAGAATTATTAATTCTAGATACCTTTACATGTGAAACTTTAAATTTGTGTGGATACCCATTATTCTTCAATATCTCGATTAGCAATTTTATCAGAGGTTCTAGCAAGAAACTTGATGCTCAATCTTACAATAATAACTAAACTAAGAGCTACACTCAATTTTGAATACTCCTGAATCCCTGTAATAAATCTAAACACTAAAACAAAACCAACATAGAAAACTAATTCAAGTATAAAAGAAATGAACTTACTCTTTGAAGTATTCTCTTCAGTGATATTAAAAACCCCTTGTATTAAATTGCTATAAACTACATACAAAGAAACTATAATTGTTAAAAGAAAAATATCTGCATATTCATTTATTGATTGTTGTAAAATGAATTGTCTAAATGCAATAATCCCCCAAAGTGAAAGATAGCATATTGAAAATGCTTTTGATTCAATAGTTTGCTTAGTTTGTTTAATGCGTTCATCCATTTTATTCATTACTATACCTCCCAAAACAAATCATTAAGTGTCTTATCTAAAACTTTGCAAATATTAATACATAGACTTAGCGAAGGGTTGTACTTTCCAGCTTCAATAAGGCCTATTGTTTGACGAGTTACACCTATTATATTTGCTAATTCTTCTTGTGTATAATCTTTCTCTATCCTAGCTAACTTAATTTTTTTATTTTTCAAACAAACCACCTCTCAAGAAAATAGTAACATAAAACAGACTTTATGTAAATTATATATTGCATTTAGGAATAAGTGACGCTTTCAAAATATTATTTATACATTCTAAAATAGATGTATTAATTTTTAACAAATACATTTAATTGTGTATAGCAACTAAATAGTTGAATAATTTCTAATTACTAATATCTTAATCACATAAGTACTTATCCTGTAAATTGTCTAAATACAGATCGTTTTCTTTAAGAATTTTTCTATAGTAATTAGTCCCCAGCAAATCTTAAAGTTGAAGTGGAATTTAGGTTAAGAGAATTATAATGGGTATATACATTATATGAATATTATTATAACTAAAAGGAGATACAATTAATTTGAATATATTAAAACACAAAAAAGAGATGTTTTCAATT
>JBARWW010000035.1:0-1917 GCA_049647005.1 Acidaminobacteraceae bacterium
AGTTATAATACCAGTAAATATCATAATAAGGCCACTAAAAAAAGTACTTGCAACAGGTATTATGTTTATAAAGAATATAAAATCTATAAAGAGTCCAATTCCAAATATATTTAGTATGGTTCCTACACCAATTCTCTCACCAAGAAGATAATTGATTATAACGATTAAAAACCCAACAGCCATACTAGCTACTCCAAATGTAACATTTAAATTAATCGACACTCCTTGATGGAAAGAATCCCATGGTGAAACACCAAGGTTAGCGTTTATAGTAAAGATTATTCCGAGCGCATATAGGATGATTCCAAATAGCAATTTTGATATTTTTTTAACTTCTAAATTCATAAAGTCACCTCATTTTATTCAAATTATTAATATATCTTATGTGTATTATATATATTATGAGCTAGAACAGTCAAAAATATAATAGAACACTTTTTGAATAAAAGAGCATAACACTAGAACTGTTTGATGATATAATATCTTTTAACAGATAAATGCTTTTATTATAAAAATCGAAAGAAAGTTTTAATTAGTTAAAAGAGTATTTGAAAGGGGATATGCCTGTGAATATAAGGCTTGATAGAAATAGTAAAACTAGTCTAATTAAACAGATATATGATGAAATTGAAAATCGTATATCGAGTGAAATTTTAACTCCAAATGAAAAGTTAGATTCAATAAGATTGATTTCTAAATCTATAGGTGTGAGTCAAATGACTGTAGTTAAGGCATTTGAAATGCTTAAGAAAGATAATCTTATATATAAAATTCAAGGTAAAGGATCATTTGTAAAAGAAAATAGGACTAAAAATGATAGAAAGATAAAAGCTAAAGTTCTTGATAGTGAAGATTGGAAAAATAGAATCGTTGATTATGTAGTGAGAACTGGATATATAGAACGCTCGCACTTTCTAATTGAAGACATATGGTGCAATTTGGGAACTGCTGGTCTTCATAATAGATTTCTTCAGACTGATGAAATAATGGAGATGTATTTAAAAAATTACAAGGCAGAGGATTTAAGCAAGTATCCTCCAGTTAGGGGAGACAAGAAACTAATTGGAAATATAAAGGAATACTTAATTGATAAAACCATAGATATGCATGATAATGATATAATTATAACTACAGGATCACAAATTGCAATTAATTTAATTGCACAGACATTTTTAACACATGGTGATGTTGTGGTTGTCGAATCACCAACATTTCCTGGAGCAATCGATGCATTTAAAAGTAGAGGCGCACGTATTGTTGAAGTAGCTATGACTAGTGATGGTATTGATACGGATGAATTACTTTTAGTGTGTGAGAAGTATCCTGTTAAAATTCTTTACCTTATGCCTACTTTCCAAAATCCGACAGGCATAAGTTCATCTCTTGAGAAAAATATGGAAATGCTAGACTTAGCACATGAACATAACTTTCTAATAGTTGAAGATGATTGTTGGAGTGATTTGTATTTTGAGAAAGCCGAGCGTCCTTTAAAGGGTGTAGATGAAAAGCGAAGAGTAATTTATATAGCTGGCTTTAGTAAAACACTTGGACCTTCTTATCGATTATCTGCTATTGTATGTGATAGAATATTTTCGGAAAAGTTAGTTGCTATGAAGTCTATACTTGACTCTGGAACACCACTTATAAACCAAAAAATGATATCTTCATATATAGGAACTCTAGAACATAAGAGGATGCTTGTAAATGTACGACACGAATTAAAACTCTTACTTGGTCGAGTAGTCAAAAAAATAATAGAAACATCACCAAGCTACATATCATTTGAAGTCCCAAAGGGTGGACTAGTTCTTTGGATGAATCTCCCCTATAATTTTGATTCAAAACTTTTATACTATAAATTATTATCAGAACATAAAATTTCACTTCTACTAGGTGAAAACTGTTATAGTTCTTTAA
>JBARWW010000036.1:0-2041 GCA_049647005.1 Acidaminobacteraceae bacterium
ACTTCGTAGTGAGTGGATCGATCCACTACTCGATAGACTTTCTTTAACCTCTGTAGAAGATATGTATGCTGCTATGGGTTATGGTGGAATAATGACTAATCAAATTATTCCAAGGTTAAAAGAAAAATATAAGAATGAGCAAAATGAAATACAAGCAAAGAATGCTCCGCCAGAAATTATTATTCATGAAGAGAAAGAAAAGGATCGAATTAAAAAATCTTCTAGTCAGGGTATTTTGGTTGATGGCATAGACGATATGCCGGTTAGATTTGCAAAATGTTGTAGTCCGGTTCCTGGAGATAATATTATAGGATATATTACTCGTGGTCGTGGGGTAACTATTCATCGCGATGACTGTCCTAACTTTGAAAAAACGTATGACTCAAACAATAGATTTATCGAAGTTAAGTGGGATAGTGTAAAACCAGAAGAGTCATCGTACTCAACTGAAATCCAAGTTATTGCACCAGATAGAAAAGGTCTTCTTGGTGAGGTTACAGTTCTAATTACTGAGCTTAATTTGTTTGTAACAGGAGTAAATGCAAAACTTACTAAGAATGAAGTTGCGATTATTAACTTAACGATAGAGATTTCGAGTGCGAATCAATTAACAAAGCTTATGACTAGACTTAGAAATATGAAAGATATTATAGAAGTTAAGAGAGTAACAACTTAGAAACTTGTAATATGTTGAAAATATTTGTATTATAATAGTTGAACTAAAACAATTAAATTTATGAAATAACCAAGATAACTTAATTGAGTTATCTTGAATTTTTTTGGAGGAATAAAGATGAGGGCGGTAGTTCAGAGAGTTAGCAGGTCTAGTGTTAGCGTAGATGATGAAATAATTGCTTCAGTTGAAAAAGGCATCATGGTTTTACTTGGAGTAGAATCCGGTGACACTGAAAAAGATGTTGATTACATGGTGGAGAAAATCATAAATTTACGAATATTTGAAGATGACGATGAGGTAATGAACTATTCATTACTTGATATAAAAGGCGAAATGCTTGCTATATCACAGTTTACCCTTCTTGGAGACTGTAGAAAAGGAAGACGTCCATCTTACAAAAATGCTGAAAAACCTGATCAAGCAAATACTTTATATGAAAGTTTTGTAGAGAAATCTCGATTAAAAGATGTAAGAGTTAAGACTGGAAAATTCCAAGCAGAAATGATTGTAGATATTGTAAACGATGGTCCGGTCACATTATTAATAGATAGCAATAAAACATTTTAGGAGTGTAAAATATGATTATAGAAAGATTCGCAGTAGGAATATACGCTGCAAACTGTTACGTAATTGCAGATGAAAATAAAAAAGAATGTATTGTAGTAGATCCAGGTGGAAGCCCAGATAAAATTATTGGGCATATTAATAAAAACAAGTTAAAGACAGTTGCCATTGTTTTAACTCATGGTCATGTTGATCATATAGCTGAAGCTGATGTACTTCGTAAAAAATTAGGTGCAGAGATTCTCATTCACAAAAATGATAGTAAAATGTTAGAAGATTCTAAAATTAATTTATCAAATGCTACTTTATATAATGAGGTGAACTTTTGTGCAGATAAACTAATTAAAGATAAAGAAATCATCAAATTTGGAGATATTGAAGCATTAGTAATTCATACACCAGGTCATACTCGTGGTGGAATTACACTTAAAATTGAAAACTTTTTATTTACTGGAGATACATTATTTCAAGATAGTTATGGAAGGACAGACCTTGGTGGCGGAAATCTTAATGCATTACACGACTCAATCATTCATAAATTATTTAAATTAGATGGAGAGTTAAATGTACTTCCAGGTCATGGTGGACCATCTTCGATAGGATATGAGAAACAGTATAACCCAATGATTAGAGTGAAGTTATGATAAACATAGTTATGCTTGGACATAATCACAAATATGACCTTGAAAACTTATTTAAATTATTTGTTAAAGAAGAAGGTTTTACATTAATTGAAGGAACGAATGATGATTATAAGAATATTGAACAATTTGAGAAAAGTGATGAATTATTTACAAAAGA